>NZ_LLYU01000007.1:0-213908 GCF_002049515.1 Marinobacter sp. tcs-11
CAAGGGCACGATCCAGGGCTATAACGGCGTGGCCACGGTGGACAAGAAACACCAGGTCATCATCGACGCCCAGGCCTTTGGCGAAGGCCAGGAACACCACACCCTGCAACCGGTGCTGGAGAGTGTCGAAGCTCGGTTCAGGAAGCTGGGTATCGCCGACAACATTTACCAGCAAGGCACCGTCGTTACGGCCGACACCGGCTTCGCCAATGAAGCCAACATGAAGTACCTGCACGAACGGCAGATCAACGGCTACGTGCCCGATAACAAATTCCGCAGTCGCGACCCGAAGTTCCAGAACCAGAAAGACAAATACGGCAAACGCCATCAGAACCAGCCAACCACGGGCCGGAAAGACATCATCCCAGCCCGTGAATTCCAGTTCGATCCGGTGAATCTGACGTGCATCTGCCCGGCAGGCAATGCCATTAGCTACCAAGGCAAACGCAAAGCCGAGAATGGCAAAATCCGGGTGCATTTCGAAGGTCGTTTGCTGCAATGCCGGCACTGCACGAAGAAGCGCCAGTGCATGCAGAATCCGGCGTCCGCCAATCATCGCAAAGGTTCAGGAAGGCAGGTCTCGTTCACCATAGAGAACAAGCGCCTGCCCAACTACACCGACTGGATGAAGCACCGGGTAGACAGTCCGCAAGGCAAAGAGATCTACAGTCACCGGATGTCGGTGGTGGAACCAGTGTTCGGCAACATCGGCACGAACAAGGGCCTGAATCGCTTCAGTTTGCGGGGCAAAAAGAAGGTGCAGGGCCAGTGGCAGCTATACTGCCTGGTGCACAATATTGAGAAGCTGGCGAATTACGGGCGGATGGTGGCGTAATGCCGAGAGTGGAAGTCCCGGACGAGCATCTGCTGGACACCAGCAATACCGGATCCAGGAGCCCCAAAAGGCCGAAGCGGATGGCCGAACATCGAAATCACGGGAATCGGCCAGTTGATGGCCGCGATAAAAATTACAGGAACCAGGCCTTTGGAATGACTCGGAATCGGGTTTTTCTACAGCCTCGTTGACGTTCTTCTCTGGTCGTCGCATTCTGCATCTGCTGCATGGTCTGGTTCATTCGATCCATGTTCTGCTGCATTTGCTGAATCCGTTCCTGGTTCATCATTCCTGCCTGACTGCCCTGCCCGGATCCACCCTGGGCAAAGGTAGCGAGTGGCAGCGAAATCAGGGTGGCACAGACCAGCGTTCTCAAACTGTGTTTCATGACTTTCTCTCCCCGTTGTGACTGTTCCATCAATAACAGAAAGAGCGAATGCCCTTTTGATGTGCGTCAGATTCAAGTATAGGCAGTGTTCCGTAGTTTACTAATCTTGGAGGCTCCCGCTAATGGGTTTAGAATCGCTGCCTAATCTTCCCCGGGGTTCAGGATTCCAAAATGCCGATTCTTGAAGCTGTTCTGATTGCTGTTGCCATCTTGGCGCTGCTCGGCGTCATCTTTGAAGAAGTCATTCACGTCAACAAGGCAAAAACCACACTGTTCTTTGGCACGCTCAGCTGGGTTCTCCTGTTTCTGTTCAGTTCCGGTGTAGACGAAACCGCTGCAGTTTCCTCTGGCCTTTCGGAAAGCATTGCCGAGATCGCCGGGTTATGGCTGTTTCTCGTGGCGGCGATGACATTTGTGGCCTACCTGAACAAGAAAGGCATGATCGAAAACATGATCTACCTGATCATGCCTCGTCAGGTCACCGAGCGGCGATTGCTGTTTCTGACCGGTCTGTTCTGCTTCGTGTTTTCTTCCCTGGCCGATAACATCACAGCAACACTGGTTTCCTGCTCCCTGATTCTCTCTTTAAGCCTGGATCTGAAGAAGCGGTTACAATTTATTGTTTTGGTTGTATTTGCAGTGAACTCCGGCGGCGTTTCACTGATCACCGGCGATGTCACCACGCTGATGATCTTCCTGGCAGACAAAGTGGAAATCCTGACGCTGCTGACACTGGCCATTCCCGCTTCAATCACGGTGTTTTTGCTGGCCGTGCTTCTTTCTGGCGGTCTGTCCGGCACCGTTACCCTGAAAGCCAGTTCCAATGAAGTCCGAACCGTAGACGCGGTAATCGCGGGCCTGTTTCTGGTTACAATCATTGCCACCATTACTGGCAACGCGTTATTCAGTATTCCGCCAGTGCTGACCTTCCTTTTTGGTCTTTCCATCATGTTCCTGGTGTCCCGCTTCATGAGCGACGACTCGGATCTGGACCCGATTCTCGAATACATCCGGGTTATCGAGTTTGAAACCCTGCTGTTCTTCCTGGGAATCCTGCTTCTGGTGGGTATGCTAAAAGAAATTCATGCTCTGGATTCACTGGTGGCAATCTATGATGTCATGCCCCCGGTGTACGCCAACTATCTGATGGGCATTTTCTCCGCGGTCATCGATAACGTGCCTTTAACGGCCGCACTGCTGAAGTCCGGTATCGACATGAGCCCCGGGGAATGGATGGGGCTAACCTATGCAGTTGGCGTCGGTGGTTCGTTGCTGGTAATCGGTTCTGCGGCGGGAATTGTAGCCATGAGCAAAATTGAGGGGCTCACGTTTGTGGCTTACCTGAAGTACGCGCTACACCTTCTGGCCGCGTACACAGTGGGCTATGCCGGGGTCATTCTGCTTGGCTCTGTGATGAACGGCTAACGTCGAATGCCTGCGAGGTCCCGCCCCGCAGGCATTGGTTATCTCATCGTCAGAAGTTGACCTGAACGCCCAGGCCGATGCCATCTACGGTAATATCATCGTCATCGTAGTAACGCATGTATTCGAGGTTGCCTGACAGGTTCTTGGCGAACTTCACATTCAGGCCGGCACCGTACGAGAAATCGGAATCATCGTCTTCCACTGAGCCTGCCTCAGCTTCAATACGAGTGAAACCGAAAACAGCGTAGGGTGTTACCGGGCTCTCGTTCACCACGTTCACCGTGCCGTAACCACCGAAGAAGTTGTCGATTTTAACGTCAACGCCGGCAATCCGATCGTCATCCACACCAAAGCCCGCTCGGGCCTCAACACCGAAATAGTCCGTAGCCATAACGCCGACCTTGCCAGACAAGGTGCCGGTGTCGGCTTCTGCCAGGCCATCGAAATCGGTTTCCATGAAGGTGTAATTCAGGCCGGCGTAGAGCCCGCCAACACCGGATTTATACATATCCTGGGCAGAAGCAAGCCCAGCCAGGGCCAGCCCGGCGAAGGCAGTTGATGCAACAAGAACCTTTCTTGTGGTCTTCATAGTCTTTCTCCCTGTTCATACAGGCCTTCACGGCCTGACAGTAAACGTGCATCAGTCCGACGATTCCCGCCATAGGTGCGTTCCGTATTTACCCATTTTTTACGCCGATTTAATTCCGGGTTAATACTTCTGTCCGGGGCCTGTTTCCTTGCGGTTAAGCAAGCCCGCGGGTATGCTGACGCCGTCTTTTTGTCAGCTGGCTTGAGCGTGCCTTGAGAAACCTAGCCCCTGTCGTCTTCATTGTCAGCGTCATGTTTATACTTCTGAGTGTTTTCATGACGTTACCGGTACTGCTGTTGGCTGCCACCCCTTCCGGTGCACCCAATGCCATCGCGTTTGCCGAATCGGCGGCTATTGTTTGCGTGCTTGGTGTTCTGGGGCTGTTGCTGACCTACCGTGAACCCCGCGAACTGAAACCGCGCTATATGTTCGTGCTCACGGTCTCCAGCTGGTTTGTCATCGCCCTTCTATCTGCCCTTCCCTTTTACCTGAGCGATAACGACATCTCGGCGGCAGATGCGTTTTTTGAGGGCACTTCCGGTATCACCACCACGGGGGCTACTGTGTTCACCGGCCTGGACACGATGGACAAGGATCTGCTGCTCTGGCGCTCGATCCTTCAGTGGCTGGGCGGTATCGGGATTATCGGCATGTTCGTTGCCGTGCTGCCTTTCCTGCGGGTAGGCGGGATGCGCCTGTTCGCTACCGAATCGTCTGAGTGGACGGAAAAGGCTCTGCCACGCATGAAGACTCTCAGCCGGGGCCTGCTGTTGGTGTATCTGGTGTTTTCCGTGGTTGCGGTTGTCACCTACTGGCTGTCTGGTATGTCTTTGTTTGACGCGTTCAACCATGGCCTGACCAGCATCGCCACGGGCGGTTTTTCAACCTCAGATTTGTCTATGGGTAAGTTCAGCGATCTTATCCTGCTGGAAGCCACCTTTTTCATGATCATCGGCAGCCTGCCGTTCTTCCTGTTTGTGCGTGAAATGCACGGCCAGCATGGGGTTCTGTTCCGTGATCAGCAGGTTCGCCTGTTCCTGGGAATACTGTTCGCGGTGCCGGCCATGCTCACGCTCTATCGCTGGTGGGTTTCCCCGGTACCCTTCGACCCGATTCACAATTACGCAGCCACGCTTTTTAACGTGACGTCCGTTGTTACTACCACGGGCTATGCGTCTGAAGATTATTCCGCCTGGGGGCCTCTGGCCTTTGTGGTGTTCTTCTTCCTCATGTTTGTGGGCGGCTGCTCAGGCTCAACCGCCGGTGGCATGAAAATCTTCCGGTTCCAGCTATCGCTGATCATTCTGCGAGAGCAGTTAATGCGGCTGTTGCACCCACGGGCCGTATTTACCCGTAACTACAACGGCCGTGCCGTCAGCGACGAAATCATCTCCTCGATGATTGCCTATACCTTCATCTTCCTGTTGTGTCTGCTGGTGATCACCGTGTTGCTGGCATCCCTTCAGCTCGACTTTGTCACTGCACTTTCCGGCGCCCTCACCTCACTGACCAACGTTGGTCCCGGCCTTGGCGATATCATTGGCCCCGCCGGGAACTTCTCGCCTCTGCCCGACGCCGCCAAGTGGATTCTGTCAGTGGGCATGCTGATGGGGCGTCTGGAAATCCTGAGCGTGGTGATCGTGCTCTCACCGGGCTTCTGGCGCGGCTGATCAGCGTAGCCAGAGAATGTGAGCGTCTTCCAGGGGCAGGTTTAGCCTGGGTTCATGAATGCGGATGCGTGGAGTGAAATGCTCTAGCGGGCGTGGTGGCAACGTGCAGTAATATCGGTACGTCTGTTCGGCTTCCTGTAGTGGCCCGCTGAACGCCATAGACTGCACCAGGCGTGGGCCGAAGTTTGAGGATTCTGCCACCAACTCTACGGCGACCAGTTCCGGGCTCAGGCCATCCAGATACACATCCAGATCGAAACGCAGTTTTTGGCCTTCCTCCCGGGCGTCCATTGCGCCAAACCTCAGGCGTGGCCAGTGTCGGGCTATGGTTTCTTTCACAGAAACAAGTTCGTCAGCACCTGCAGCGGTGCGCTCCGCGCCCTGGGCCACCATGGGCAGATAGAAATCCGTGACATATTCCCGAACCATGCGGTTGGCCGAGTATCGTGCAGTTAATTCGTTCATGCTGGCCCGGATTCTCGCCAGCCAGTTGGCCGGTAAACCCTGTTCATTACGCAGGTAGAATTCCGGTACAACCTGATTCTCCAGCAACTGATAGAGTTCTTCGGCATCAGCCTCATCGTGTTTATCCGTCTGGCTCAACTCCTCGAAGGTGGCTCCCGGCCGAATGGCCCAGCCCAGCTCCGGCTGCCAGGCTTCCGCCCACCAGCCATCATACTGCGACAGGTTCAGACCGCCATTTACCAGCACCTTCATGCCGCTGGTACCACAGGCTTCCCAGGGGTGGCGCGGGCAATTCAGCCAAACATCCACGCCCTGAATCAGTTCGCTGGCCACCGCCATGTCGTAGTCTTCAATGAATACCACGCGCCCCTCTACTTCCGGCAGGCGGGTGAACTGCTTCCAGCGTTTGATGATGTCCTTGCCTTCGTTGTCGTGGGGGTGGGCCTTCCCCGCCAATACAATCTGCAGGGGCCGGTCCCGATTGCTGAGGAGTCGGATCAGTCGTTCCGGATCTGTCAGCAGCAAATCCGGGCGCTTGTAATCGGTAAAGCGGCGGGCAAAACCTAGCGTCAGAGACTCAGTATCCAGAAGCAGACCACACGCCGCTTCCTCGCTGTTGCCGTAGTTGTGCTCACAATGCTGGCTCTGCAGTCGCGCTCGCAGGTAATACACCAATCGATGTCGCTGGTTTCTGCGCATCTGCCAGAGATCATGGTCAGTAGTCTCTTTCAGCGGGCAAAGGTCCGTCATAGGCTGTCGCCAGCGGTCCTGGCCACAGGCCGACGTCCATAATTCGTCCGCCTCCGGAGAATCCCAGCTTGGGGTATGCACGCCGTTCGTAACGTATTCTGCTGGCACATCGGCCGCCGGCCAGCGCCCGAACCAGGGCTGGAAAATGGATTGGGTGACCTGTTTGTGAATCTGGCTGACACCGTTAAAACGCCCGCTCATACCCAGCGCAAGCCCCGACATGTTCAAATCGCTTGAACCACCATTGGCAACGGTCAGTATGGTCTCCAGCGGCTGGCCGATTTCCTGCAACCAGGGCTCCAGGTACAATCGGGCAAGTTTCGCCGGGAACCGGTCAAAACCAGCAGCTACTGAAGTGTGGGTGGTAAAAAGGTTGGTGGCTCTGGTTGCCAGCCGCGCCACTTCAAAACTGGTCTCATTCTGCTGTTGCCAGTGCACCGCGCGCTCAACCAACGCCAATGCGCTGTGGCCTTCGTTAATGTGGCACAAAGCAGGTTTGCGCCCCAATTGTGCCAACAAGCGCCAGCCGCCAATTCCAAGCACCATTTCCTGTTGCAGGCGTTTTTCCGGATCGCCGCTGTAGAGTTCGCTGGTAATACCCCGGTCGCCCGGCTCATTCCGGGGGTCATTACTGTCGAGCAGCAACAATTCACAGCGCCCCACCTGTCCTTTCCAGGCCCTCAGGCGAACCGTACGGCCGGGAAAAGGTACGTTTACCCTTGCCCATTCTCCGTTGCTGTCCCGTAACGGATTAACCGGGAGCATGGTCGGATCGTTATAGGGGTGAAACTCCAGCTGTTCCCCCTCAGCGTTCAGGGCCTGTCGGAAATAGCCCTGCTGGTAGAGCAAGCCCACGGCTGTGACCGGCACACCCAGATCGCTGGAAGCCTTCAGGAAATCCCCGGCCAGTACGCCCAGGCCGCCGCTGTATAACGGCAGGGATTCCGACACCCCATACTCCATGCAGAACCAGGCGACACCGCCGGCCAGCTGGTTGCCGCAGTTTTCAGAATACCAGGTCGGGCACTGGTTGAAGGCTTCATGGCGATTCAGTTGTTGCTGGTACCGGGTCAGGAATTCCGGGTCTTCGGCCAGCTGTTGCAGCCGCTCTGCCGAAGCGCTGTTCAGCACCAGCCAGGCGTTGTGGGTTGCCTCCCAGATTTCTTCATCGAGCTGCCGCCACAACTGATCACATCCGTGGTGCCAGCTCCACTGCAGATCCAGTGCAATCGCCATCAGCCCAGACAACTGTGCTGGCAGGGCCCTCATGGTATACGCGGCCAGAGTCATGGGGCTTCAGCCGTTAATGCGCGGTATAGCCGCCGTCGATAACCAGTTCGCTCCCGGTCATGAATTTGGACTCATCAGAGGCGAGGAAAACAATGCCCCAGGCAATGTCGTCCGGCTCGCCCATATGGCCAAGAGGATGCAAAGCAGCGGTGGCTTGTTTGGCAGCTTCAAGATCCTGGCCGGTGGTTTTCAGGTGGTTTTCGACCATCGGGGTCCAGATAAAGCCCGGATGCACAGAATTCACCCTTATGTTGTCCGGGGCATAGAGCATCGCATCGGTTTTGGTCATCAACCGGACGGCGCCCTTGGACGCATGGTATGGAGGTGCGTCCGGTGCGCCGATCAGGCCGTAAATGGAAGACAGATTGATGATGCTGCCGCCGCCGGCCTTCTTCATGTGACGAATGGCGTGTTTGGTGCAGAAAAACACCCCTTTTACGTTAACCGCCTGTACCTTGTCCCATTCTTCCTCGGTCACTTCGTGGGTTGGCTTGTTGGCGCCGGAAATGCCGGCGTTACTAACCACGACGTTTAGCGTTCCGAAGTGCCCGGCCACACCGTCCAGAGCGGCTTTTACCTGCTGTTCATTGGTCACATCGCAGTGCCAGTAACCAACTTTGTAGCCTTTGTCGCTGAGTGATTTGGCGAGGGTCTCGCCTTCGCTATCCAGGCAGTCAAGAATGCCAACGGCAGCGCCCTCTTCTGCCATACGTTCAACCGCCGCTTTGCCAATGCCCAGTGCGCCGCCGGTTACCGCAGCTACTTTGCCTTCAAGTCGTGCCATGTCAGTCGTCCCTTACAGAGTCAGTTCTTGTCTTTATTGAAGTCAGTGCATTTGCTTACGAAGTCGCCCGGCAAGAAGGTCTGTAGAAGCCTGTTCCTGCAGGCAGGCAATCAGTTCAGAAATTGTCAGCGCATCGTTCTCAACGCCATCAAAATCAACCCCCAGTCCGCCATCATCAGTCCGAACCACATGGGCGCTCAGTGTGCAGTGCCCCCGCTCCGAACGTTCCGGAAACCGGAAGGACAGTTCGATCGTCTGGTTCAGCCTTACATCCGAATAATCGGTCGCAATAAACAGACCACGTCGGGATGCGTCCCGGATCATACCAGTCGCTACTGGCATGCCACGTTTGTAGACCAGAATGGGCAACCCGCCTTCTACCCGTTGGCTTAGCCGGTGTTCCATGCCGTTTCCTCCTGTCAGCTTGCCGAGTGGATACCGCAACTCCTCCACTTTACACCTGATCAAATATTAACCATCTTGATTCTGATCAAGAAGGTGACCACTCGGCTATCGACCGTATAGGTTCACAATATTTCTCAGCCCTGGCAGGTCGATCCTCGCTCGATAATCCTCGGGTAAGGTCCATTTCCAGTTACCCTGGATCGTGCCAGGCGTGTTGAAGCGTGCCTCGGATCCGAGAGCCAGAAGATCCTGTATCGGGACGATCACCAGTCGTGATACCGAGCCCATCGCAGCCTGTATCACGGGCCATGGCATATCCGGGCCGTTAATCCTCAGATACCGGTTAACATGCTCCCGGGTTCGCTCATCCAGGCTCTGGTACCAGCCCAGTGTGGTGTCATTGTCGTGGGTGCCGGTATACACCAGATCCCATTCCTTGTGGTTATGCAATAGATGGGGGTTGGCGGCGCTGCCATCAAAACCGAATTGTATGACGGTCATACCCGGTAACCGGAAACGGTGTCGAAGGGCTTCCACATCTTCCCCGATGATGCCGAGGTTCTCGGCAACCAGCGGCAAACGGGGTAACTCCCGGAAGCAGGTTTCCAGAAAATCATCGGCCGGGCCCGGCACCCAGTAGCCATCGACCGGGCGCGGATTCTCCGCCGGAATCTCCCAGTAAGCCTGCAGCCCCCGGAAATGATCAATTCTAAGGAGATCGAACCGTTCCTGCTGGCTGGCCAGGCGCTGCACCCACCAGTGGTATCGGTCCTCCGCCATTCGCTGCCAGTCGAATAGTGGGTTCCCCCAGTGCTGACCCTCCGGCGAGAAATAATCCGGTGGCACTCCGGCAATCACCCTTGGCTTGCCCTCACTATCCAGCTTGTAGAGATGGGGCGCCGCCCAGACATCGGCGCTGTCGTGGGCCACAAAAATGGGAATGTCGCCAAACAGCCAGATTCCCCGCTCGGCCGCATAATGGCGCAATGCTGTCCATTGTTCGAAAAACAGGTACTGCTCCAGGCATACCCGTTCCAGTGTACTTTGGTGGGATTCTCTCAGGGCTTCCAGGGCGGCCGGCTTGTGATCCCGCAGGTCGTCGGGCCAGTCCAGCCAGTTCACGCCCGGAAACGCCTCTCTGGCTGTGATGAACAGCGCAAAATCATCCAGCCACTGATGGTGCTCCAGAAAATTCTGATAGGCCTGTGCGTTGAGGGCTTCTGACTCACGATAGCGACCGGCATGGAATCGCTGGCTGGCATGTTCCAGGGCTTCGGTACGGGTAAAGGCGGTAAGTTCCTGGCTATCGAGAAGACCGGGCGCCACCAGTTCCTCAAGGTCGATCAGAACGGGGTTCCCGGCATGGGCCGAGAGCGACTGGTACGGCGAAAGGTCTGCATGAGTGGGCCCCAATGGCAGTGTCTGCCACACCGTGATGCCTGCCTCGGCCAGAACATCCACAAACTGCCGGGCAGCGGCGCCCAGCTTGCCGGAAACGCCAGGTAATGCGGTCGGGTGCAACAGCACACCGGCACGCCGCCTTGCCAGAACCGGATTGGATGGCATTTCTACAGTCATGGATCGGCCTCATGCCCCGGCCGCATGGCACCGCCCTTGGCGGGCTCCCCTCCACCCTGGCTCAGGGGCTGGAACAGGCTGGACGGCGCCGGGTAGCCAATGCGCTCATAAAGGTTGGCCAGGTGCCGGCGATACAGCTGCTCGAAATCCCGAACCACCGCTGCCGGGTTGTAATCGCCAAACCACCAGAACCAGTCCGAGCCTTCACACAATCCGAGCTGATGTGTGGCCGCCTGCTTCTGATCTGTGTTGAGGGAGCCATTATCCAGCGCCCGGTCAAAATGCTGCTTGGCCTCGCACAGCAGGTCCCAGGCCCGGTTTTTGTCGGGGTCGCCTATCCAGGTGGAAAAGGTTCCATAAATCCAGCTTCCAGCCACCAGTTCCGGGAGTTGCACAGGCTCTGTGTAATGCTCTTCCTGAAGGGTCGAATAAGTGGTCAGCCGCAGTTTCGGGTGTTTCTCAAGTATCCGGTACAGCTCGTCGAGAAAATGGAAGCCGTTCTCCGGGTAATACTCCCAGGCGTTCTCGCCGTCCAGAATTACCGAGATCACCGGGTTCTTGCCTTCTCTGGCAATGTTTTCCATGTGATGCACCAGGTCGCCAACCGCGTCCCTGGCGTGCCAGTCGGCATAGGTAAAACCAATCAGATCGGATAACCCATCGTCACGAAAAAAAGCCGTTATATTGGCATCAGTAAACCGGTACGGCTGATGGATGCTGGCACCTTCAGGCAAGGATTTGTTCGCCCTGGCCTTGTTGATGCTGTTATTGATGACTGAATCACCGGAAGCGGTCCATCGAAAGCCTTGCTCGCCGAGCAGCAGCAGCGTGGCCTGGCTCAACCCACCTTCAGAGGCCCAACAGCCCGCAGGTTCGGTGCCGAAAAAGCGCTTGAAGGCTCGCCTACCCTCGGCCAGATGCCAGATGGCCCGCTCTTTCCCCCCTGGATAGTGGTCATGCTCCGGAAGTACGATTTCTGGCATCGCTTCTCGGGCGGCACTGAAATCCAGCAGCAGAGGCACGATGGGATGGGCCCAGGGGCTCATGGCCAGTTCCACCTGGCCGGTATGCGCCAGGTGGCGGTAGCGCGGGCCTATGCTGGCCATCAATTCTGCGATCACGTCCAGCAATGCCTCGCGATCGTCCAGTGTGTACTGATGGGCCTTTTCCTGAAGGCTTTGTACCACGCCATGTTTGCGGCGCACGGTTTCCGCCATCCAGCCCAGGTGGTGCCACACCAGCAGATCGGCAAGAAACTGGGTAGAAATATAGCGCTGAATGTTGGGCCGGGTTCGGTATAGTTCGGCCACTTCCGCCAACCGGGCATAGGCGGGAAAACGCTTGATAATCCGCTCGGCGTTCGCCCTCAGGCACTTTTCCATCAAATCCAGAAATGCCGGTGAGCCGGGTTCCGGCAGCGACGGATCAACCAGAGCCGCAAGCAGAGGATCGCCGATGGTTTGCCCTCCATGGCGCCATCGCTCAATGTGGTACAGATAGGTCTCAATCTGTTCCAGTAGCACCGGCGCGAAGTTCACTACCGCACGGGCATCCGGGTGGGCTTCCAGGTGCGCAGCCATGTCCACGTAATCCTTGATGCAGTGCAGATAGACCCAGGGGAACAGGAACTGCCCATTGCTGTGATCCTGATAGTCCGGCTGGTGCATATGCCAGCAAAGTACCACCGGAGTGCGGCTGTCAGAGGCCATGGGGATAATCCTGCCCGAGCATCTCGGGAGTGATCAGCACAACACCTTTAGACGACACGTGGAAGCGTTTTTCGTCTGCTGTCCGATCAAAGCCAACCCGGGTGCCCTCCGGAATCCGACAGCCGCGGTCAATCACCGCTTTGCGAATGTGGCAATCGCGTGCAATGTCCACGTCCGGGAAGATGACAGCATCCTCCACCTCACTGAAGGAATGCACCCGTACCTGGGAGAACAACAGCGAGTGGCGAACGTGAGCGCCAGAAACGATGCAGCCGCCGGCCACCATGGAATCGACGGCCGTGCCCCGACGGTTGTCATCATCGAACACGAACTTGGCCGGCGGTAACTGTTCCTGGTAAGTCCAGATCGGCCAGTCCGAATCGTACAGATTCAGTTCCGGGCTGATACCGATCAGTTCCAGGTTGGCCTGCCACAGGGAATCGATGGTTCCGACGTCTCGCCAGTATGCTACCTTGTTGTTGACTGGATCCCGGAACGGGAAAGCCGTAACCCGAAGGCGCTTGATCACCGAGGGAATAATATCCTTGCCGAAATCATGGGAAGAGTTACCGTCCATCTTGTGATCCCGCAGCAGTTCATCAAACAGAACTTTCGTGCTGAACACGTAAATACCCATCGAAACCAGCGCTGTCCCCGGTTTACCCGGCATAGCCTTGGGGTGGGCCGGCTTTTCCTCGAATTCGGTAATGCGTAAATCTTCATCCACCGACATCACCCCGAACGCCGAAGCTTCTTCGACGGGCACCTCAATACAGCCCACGGTAATATCCGCCTCCTGTTCCACGTGGGCAGCCAGCATGGTGCCGTAATCCATTTTGTAGACATGGTCACCTGCCAGAATCAACACGTACTCCGGCTGGTGGCTGCGAATGATGTCCAGGTTCTGCAGCACGGCGTCTGCTGTGCCCTCGTACCAGGAGGTCTCAATGCGCTGCTGGGCCGGCAACAGTTCCACAAATTCATCCAGCTCCCCCCGCAGGAACCCCCAGCCGCGCTGAATGTGACGGATCAGTGAGTGGGATTTGTACTGGGTAATGACGCCTACCTGGCCAATGCCGGAGTTGATGCAGTTGGACAACGGGAAATCGATAATCCTGAACTTACCCCCGAAGGGAACGGCGGGCTTGGCTCGCCATTTTGTGAGGTCGTGCAGTCGTGAGCCCCTGCCGCCAGCCAGCACCAGGGCCAGGGTTTGACGAGTAAGGCGACTGACGAAACGCTTGGCGGTTTGCATAGCAGCTTCCCTGTTTAAACCGGATACGCGCCGACACAAATTTGACGTTTGTTCTTTCAGAAAAACACTATCATTGAATTATGACGTACAATTGTCTTAGGTCATATTTTGTACAAACGCAAAAACGATTCATGGTCTAACCTCTGATTTCCACTTTTGTTCAGGAATCTGTGGTCTATGGAAAGCCCCGCCCTGAGTGAGTTCGACCTGCACCTGTTTGCCGAAGGCAGGCACTGGCATATCTATAATGTTCTGGGTGCCCACCTCGGGAATCAGCGAGGAATCGAAGGCGCTCGTTTTGCCGTTTGGGCACCCAACGCCCAGGCCGTGAGTGTGATCGGCGACTTCAACGACTGGGACAGCGGCCGTCATCCCATGGCGGTTAACAAAGATTATGGTGTCTGGTCGGTATTCATTGGGGGAGTAAAGCCGGGAGACCTTTACAAGTTTGCCATCACAACCCGAAACGGCCACCACATCACCAAAACCGATCCGTATGGGCAGGCCTTTGAGCACCGGCCTTCCAATGCCGCAGTGGTGACCGAGCGGGGGCAATACGCCTGGAGCGACGGAGACTGGCTTGAGTGCAGAAACCGGTTCGACTGGCAGCGGAGCCCGATTTCTGTCTATGAGGTACATCCGGGCTCCTGGCGCCATCACGGTTCCGGGCGCTGGCTGACCTATCGGGAGCTGGCCGATCAGTTGGTGCCCTACGTGTTGGAAACCGGCTTTACGCATATTGAGCTGCTCCCGATTACCGAGCACCCGCTGGACGAATCCTGGGGTTACCAGACTACCGGCTATTACGCCCCCACCAGCCGTTATGGCAGCCCGGATGATCTTCGATATCTGGTCGACCTGTGCCATCAGAACAACATCGGCGTGATTCTCGATTGGGTGCCGGGGCATTTCCCCGATGACGACTTCGCCCTCGCCGAATTTGATGGCACGGCACTCTATGAACATGAAGATCCCCGCCGCGGGCGTCACCAGGATTGGGGCACACTCATCTACAACTACGGTCGCCACGAAGTCCGGAACTTTCTCATAGGCAGTGCGCTTTTCTGGCTGGATACCTTTCACATGGACGGGCTGCGGGTGGATGCGGTTGCTTCCATGCTGTACCTGAACTACTCCCGGAATGAGGGAGAATGGCTGCCGAACGAACATGGCGGCCATGAGAATCTGGACGCGATCCGGTTCCTTCAGGATCTGAACCGGGTATGCCAGAGCCGGTTTCCCGGCGTGCTGATGATGGCGGAAGAGTCCACGTCCTGGCCCCGGGTGACCCGCCCACCGGAAATTGGCGGTCTCGGCTTCAACCTGAAGTGGAACATGGGCTGGATGCACGACACCCTGCACTACCTGCAACAGGACCCGGTGTTTCGCCAGTATCACCACGACAAGCTTACCTTCGGTCTGCTTTATGCGTTTTCGGAGAACTTCGTGCTGCCGCTCTCCCACGACGAAGTCGTGCACGGCAAATCCAGCCTGATTCAGAAAATGCCGGGGGATGACTGGCAACAGCGAGCCTCCCTCCGCCTGCTGTTCAGCTACATGTTCACCTACCCCGGCGCGAAACTGCTGTTCATGGGGGGTGAGTTTGGCCAGCGCCAGGAGTGGAGCGAACGCCGCGAACTGGACTGGCATCTATTGCAATACCCGGAGCACCAGGGGCTGCGAAAACTGGTTCAGGACCTCAACGGCCTCTATCGACTTCACCCGGCGCTGCACCGAAAGAACTTTACCGGCGAAGGCTTCGAGTGGATTGACTGCCACGATTCCACCCAATCCGTGATCAGCTTTCTGCGCAACCCCGGCTCGCCGGAGCATGGCCCACTGGTGATTGTCGCCAACTTTACCCCAGTGCCCAGGCACCACTACCGCATTGGCCTGCCAACCGGAGGCAACTGGCAGGAGATATTTAATTCAGACTCCGCCTGGTATGGCGGCAGCAACCTCGGTAATCCCCTGCCCGTGCAAGCTGAGCCCACACCCTGGATGGTCCGCCCGTGTTCCGTGGAGCTTACGGTACCGCCCCTGGGACTGGTTATTCTGAGGCCAGCGCCATGACCCGAGTACTGTTTGCCACCAGTGAAGTCTTTCCTCTGGTAAAAACCGGAGGCCTTGCGGATGTTTCAGCAAGCCTTCCTGAAGCTCTCTGCCGCCTGGGCTACGACTGTCAGATCCTGCTCCCCGGCTACCCTGCAGCGCTGAAGGCTGCGCGAGAGTCCGGATCCCGCCGTAAAACCCGATTTCGCTACGGCCAGTACGATGTATCCCTGTGGCAAACCCGATTGCCGGGCACCGCCGTTACCCTCTGGCTGGTGGATTGCCCAGCCCTGTTCGACCGTGCTGGCGACAGCCCCTATCAGAACGAAGAAGGCGAGGACTGGTGGGACAACGCTCACCGGTTTCACCTGTTCGGACGAATCGGTGCCATGTTGGCGCTCGGGCAACTGGGCCTGGCCTGGCGGCCGGACATCGTGCACTGTAACGACTGGCAATCCGCACTGATCCCGGTGTTTCTGGCAGATAGTCAGGACGCCCCGAAAACTGTGTTCACCATCCACAATCTCGCTTACCAGGGGCTGTTTTCCCACGAAACCTTTCGCGCCCTGGGCCTGCCGGACTCACTTTGGCGATACGAGTTCCTGGAGTTTCACGGCCAAGTGTCCTTTATCAAAGGCGGACTGGTGTTCAGCGATGCCATCACCACCGTCAGCCCCAGCTACGCAGATGAAATTCAGACACCCTGGTTCGGTAACGGTCTGGACGGTTTGCTGCGCCACAAGTCATCCCGGCTTCACGGCATTCTCAATGGAATTGATACCCGCCAATGGAACCCGGAAGCGGATCCACACCTGGAGTTCCACTATGGCGCGGACTATCCCGCCAACAAATCACAATGCCAGGCAAGGCTGCAGCAGGAACTCGGGCTGGAGGTTTGCGGGGCTCCATTGCTGGGGTTCGTCGGGCGCCTGGTGGAACAGAAAGGGCTGGACTGGCTGCTTGGGGTCATCAAACCGTTGCTGGAACGAGGATGTCAGTTTGCCCTGCTCGGCTCCGGCGAACACCACTACCAGGAAAGCCTGAAAGCCATGGTTCGTGAATGGCCCGGGCAATGTTCACTCACCCTCGGTTACAACGAAGGCCTGGCGCACCGGATAACCGCCGGGGCCGATATTTTCCTGATGCCTTCCCGGTTTGAACCCTGCGGACTGAACCAGATGTACAGCCTGAGATACGGCACCGTACCTGTGGTGCACGGCGTCGGCGGCCTTAACGATACGGTGTTTGACCCCAATGAGGAAACACCGGAACAAGCCAATGGCTTTGTGTTTCGTGAGGCGACGCCAGATGCATTACATGCCGCCATTACCCGTGCGCTGGCAGCGCGGGAGGACCGGAAAACCTGGCGCAAACTGCAGGAAAACGGCATGAAAGGCGACTATTCCTGGAAGAACCGGGCCGGCGAATACGCGGCCCTGTACCGGAACCTCATTACCGTCAACGACCGGATATATGAAGACTGACACGGTGCCCCTGGCCCAAGGAGGTCATCACCATGCACACCGCAACTGAATTCCGGCTGGAAGCCCGCCCCAGACTACCAGAAGCACTGGAGCGACTTGATGCGCTGGCCAATGACCTGTTCTACAGCTGGGATCATGGCGTGCGCAGTCTGTTCGCGCGGATTGATCTCCGTCTCTGGCAAAAAGTGGAGCACAACCCGAAACTGTTCCTGCGACGGGTGGCCCAGGCCCGGCTCGATCAGGCATCGGAAGACCGCGCCTTTCTCGCCGAATACCGTCGAGTATTATCCGCTTACGACGCTTATCTTGAATCCGAACCCGGCACCGAAGTACTGGAGGCACTGAACCCTGAAGATAGCCTTGTGGCCTACTTTTGCGCCGAGTTCGGGTTTCACGAGAGTTTCCCGATCTACTCCGGGGGCCTTGGCATACTGGCTGGTGACCATTGCAAGGCGGCCAGTGACCTGGGGCTGCCCTTTGTCGCCGTTGGGCTACTGTATCAGCAGGGCTATTTCATTCAGACCATTGATGCCCAGGGGCACCAGATTGCCCGTTATCAGTGCCATTCCAGCGATGAGCTGCCAATCACGCCGGTAGAGGTAGATGACAAGGCACTGACCATCTCGGTGCCCTTTCCGGGGCGCGAAGTGCATGCACGGGTTTGGCTGGCCCGGGTCGGGCATATTTCCCTGTACCTGCTGGACACCAACACCGGTGAAAACAACGATGAGGACCGAGAGCTGACACTCCAGCTCTATGGCGGCGACTCCGCCACCCGCATCAGCCAGGAAATGTTGCTTGGCATTGGAGGCACCCGGGTTCTGGCGGCCCTGGGTGTTCAGCCTACGGTGTGGCATATCAACGAGGGCCACGCAGCCTTCCAGATACTGGAACGTTGCCGTATGGCCATGGCCGAAGGCCTGTCTTTTGGTGCCGCCCTTGAGTCGGTAGCCGGATGCACCTTGTTTACCACCCATACTCCAGTGCCGGCGGGCCACGATATCTTCCCCCGCGACCTGGTGGAGCACTTCCTGTCGCCTTTCCTGGACCGTTCCGGGCTGGAATTCGATGCCGTTTTCGGGCTGGGCAGCAAAAATGGTGATCAAAGCTTCAATATGACGAGTCTCGGCCTTCGGGGCTCCCGGTTTCATAACGGCGTAAGCCGGATTCATGGCGGTGTAGCCGCTCGGATGGAAGGCGATATCTGGCCACAGATACCGGCGGCCGAGAACCCTCTTGGCTACATTACCAATGGTGTTCATGTACCAACTTTCCTGGCGCCGGAATGGGCAAGTCTGTTCGATATCCAGGCGCCAACCTGGAAAAGTGAACTGAGAAACCCGACATTCTGGCAGTTCATCGACAAGATCCCGGACTACCATTACTGGAGCGTTCACAAGGCCCTGAAACAGCAGATGGCCGAGTTCATCGTGCGGCGCCTGAAACGCCAGCACAAGCGCAATGGCACGGGCCATTCAGTGACTGAGCGGATGGCCCGCAAGCTGGTATCGCCGGAAAATGACGCGCTGGTGGTCGGCTTCGCCCGCCGCTTTGCTACCTACAAGCGAGCTACGCTGATCTTCTCCGATCTGCCCCGCCTGGAACGGCTGCTCACCAATCCGGAGCAACCGGTTGTGCTGGTATTTGCCGGCAAGGCCCATCCCCAGGACAAACCCGGGCAACAGCTGATCAAGGTCATACACGACCTCTCCATGCAGTCCAACCTGATGGGGCACATTATTCTGTTGGAGGATTATGATCAGGCCATGGCGCGCCGGCTGCTGAGCGGAGTTGATGTCTGGCTGAATACCCCGGAATACCCCAAGGAAGCCAGCGGCACCTCTGGTGAGAAAGCAGCCGTTAATGGTGCCCTGAACCTGAGCGTGCTGGACGGCTGGTGGGGTGAAGGCTACGACGAAACCAATGGCTGGGCGATTACGCCGCGGGACATCGAACTGGATGTGGAGTTTCGCAACCGCGAGGAAGCCCGGGACCTGTTGGACCTGTTGGAGCAGGAAGTCGTTCCGCTCTATTACAACCGAGCCTCCCAGGGCTACTCACAGGGCTGGGTAACGCGCTCGAAAGCGTCCATGAAAACCATTACGCCCCGGTTCAACGCCCAGCGCATGGTGATGGACTATGTTCGCAACTATTATCAGCCAGCCACACGGCAGGGCGCGCGGTTGAGAGATAACAATGCCGCACTGGCGCAGGAACTGGCAGAGTGGAAAGCCCGGGTGCAAGAGGCCTGGAGCGGCGTGTCCATCCATGTGGACGGCTGCGTGTCAGATCGCTGTCACTGGGATGAATCCGTGGAGCTGAAAGTGTCGGTGGCTCTGAATGGTCTGTCGCCCGATGATGTACGGGTGGAATGCCTGGTTGAGCCTGAATGCACCGGCACTCACACTGGCCCCGGGCCAGACGCATTTGTGCTGGAAGCCAGCGGAGAGAAAGATGGTAAAACCCTGTTCAAAACCCGGGTCCAGCCACCCTACCCGGGGTTACAAACGCTGCGATTGCGCATCTATCCGCACCACAAGGCGCTAACCCACCCGCTGGAGATGGGGGCCATGCTCTGGGCATGACACCTATTCGGTAGTCGGGTTCAGCGGTTGCTCGTGGTTATTCGCGGCCAGTGCGTTGACCACCGGGTTGGCATACATATCCAGCAAATAAGGGCGGATCGCCGGATCACAGGCCTCCAGCCGGCGCTCCATTTCTGCCGTGGCAGCGTCCATATCGGCCGGAGACCAGGTCTCGGCGGTTACCACGCTCTCACTCACACTGCCCGGAGTCTCATGGGCATCCGGGTGAACTCCCCGCATCTGGTACGCCACCAGATTGGAGGCGTGCAGGTGGTAATTGGCGTGCATTTCATGGTCAATGCGTGCGGCCAGTGCTTTCGGGTTGTCCGGTGAATCGGCAATCGGGGCCCCGAAATGGACATGAACGTGGCCTTTAAAGCCCGTCAGCCCTTTAACGATCTGGTCTGTGTCTTCGCCTTCCGTCTTCTGATAGGCGCCGGTCCGGCCCCGCACTTCCAGTTCTTTGGCCTTGTCGGCATCGCAGGGGTCGTATTCGTAGGCAATGGATACCGGCACGATGTGAAGGCGGTTCATGGCTTCATCGAACGCCAGCCCGGATTTTTTCCGACTCATGTAGAACATCTTGATGATCGCCGGGTCGGTAGCGTCAATGCCGTCTTTCGCGCGGCCTTCGCGCTGAGCAATCCAGATGCTGTGATTGGTATCAATGCTGTGATTGATGAAGCCGGAAAGCGTGAGGTAGGCATCACGCATTTCCCTTGGGCTGGTCATGTTACGGCGCACCACAAAACTCTTGTTCAACCGCATCATTTCCGCAAACACCCGATTGGAGAGCAGGTTGTCGCCAATGGCAATCCGGGTTGTGTGGAAGCCGTTCTGGAACAGCAGGTAGTTGACCACCATCGGGTCAAAAACAATGTCCCGGTGATTGGAAATAAACAGATGGGCGCTGTTCTTGCTGAGGTTTTCCAGGCCGCTGTGGGTAACGCGGGTGGTGGTATTTTCCACCAGTTCTCCGACGTATTTCGAAACCCCGGCCTGCATATCATCTACCCGGGTATAGTGCCCGAAATGGCTGACCAGCCAGCGGCGAATGAACATCCTCAGAACGCCCGGCGCCCATTTTGCAACGGTTGGCGACTTGAACCGCCCAACCATATCCAGGAATTCCCGGTCGTTAACCAACCTCTGGATGGTTGGCGCGGTTTCTTCATCCGAATAGGGACGGATTGCGTCAAATTCCTGCATGCAAGCCCTGTTGTTGTTCGCAGCGTTGATCACAGTGTACGAAAGGGGCGCTATTGTATCCTTTCTCTTGCCGGTTTGCCTCCACCCGAATGGCCAGTTGACCAAACATCCGGAAGGATCTGGTAGAATCGCGCTGCTTAATCACTCCGCCACGGGCCGACCACTGAATGTACATGGACCAGGACTTCGACCAACTCGCCACTGAACCACCCACCGCTGCGGGCCGAAACCCGGAGCAGGTTCTGCACGAGGTCTTTGGTTACGAGAGTTTTCGGCCCCTGCAGGGGGATATTGTCCGGGAAGTGGTCAACGGCGGTGATGCCCTTGTGTTGATGCCCACCGGGGGCGGTAAATCCCTGTGTTACCAGGTGCCCGCTCTGGTCCGGCCCGGCACCGCCATTGTGATCTCACCGCTGATCGCGCTTATGCAGGATCAGGTGGCGGCGCTACGCGAGCTTGGAGTGAAAGCGGCGTTCCTGAATTCCACCATGGATTTCGAACAGGCCCGTGCCACCGAATACGCCCTGGCGACCGGCGAGCTGGACCTGCTCTATTGCGCGCCGGAACGGCTGATTCAGCCGCGAACCATTGAGCTGCTGCATAATGCATCCCTGTCGTTGTTTGCCATAGACGAGGCTCACTGCGTCTCCCAGTGGGGGCACGATTTCCGGTCCGACTACCTTCAACTAAGCATGCTGGCCCAGGAATTTCCCGGCATCCCCCGTATCGCACTGACAGCGACCGCTGATGAGCGCACGCGAAAAGAGATTGCTGAACGGCTGTCGCTGACAAAGGCCCGGCATTTCATCAGTGGCTTTGATCGCCCGAACATTCAGTATCGGATTACACCAAAGACCAACGCAAACAAACAGTTGTTGGATTTTATTAAAGCAGAGCATGAAGGTGATTGCGGTATTGTCTATTGCTTGTCCCGAAACAAGGTCGATGCCACCGCCCGATTACTGAGCAGCAAGGGCTATACCGCACTGCCCTACCATGCCGGGCTGAGCGCCGAAGACCGCGCCCGCAATCAGGAGCGTTTTCTCAGGGAAGACGGCGTTATTGTGGTGGCAACCATTGCCTTTGGCATGGGCATCGATAAACCTGATGTGCGTTTTGTCGCCCATCTGGACCTCCCAAAAAGCCTGGAAGCCTATTACCAGGAAACGGGCCGGGCGGGCCGGGATGGCAAGCCGTCCACCGCGTGGATGGTGTATGGCCTGCAGGATGTCATCAAACTCCGGCAGATGCTGGAGGCCTCTCAGGGTAACGATCAGTTCAAGCGGGTTGAGCGACAGAAACTGGATGCCATGCTTGGGCTGTGCGAAGTGACCCAGTGCCGGCGACAAGTGTTGTTGCATTATTTCGGAGACAATCTGGAGACTCCCTGCGGAAACTGCGATACCTGCCTGAACCCTCCGGAAACCTGGGATGGCACGGTGGCGGTGCAGAAGGCCCTCTCCTGCGTGTACCGTACCGGCCAGCGTTTTGGCGTCAACTACGTCATTGATGTACTTCGCGGGTCAGATAATGAACGAATCCTGCAATCCGGCCACCAGGCGATCACCACCTATGGCATCGGTCAGGAACTGTCAGCGAACGAATGGAAGTCGGTATTCCGGCAACTGGTGGCGAACGGCTACCTGCGGGCAGACCCTGAGGGCTACGGCGCGCTTCAGCTAACCGAGCGCTGCCGCCCCCTGCTCAAGGGCGAACAGGCGATTGAACTCCGGAAAGACCCGGTTGCCCGCAACACCGCTGGTAGTAAGTCATCAACGAGCCGCCGGAGCGGCCAGAACGTGCGGGACCAGATTACCGACCACGCCGGGTGGGATGCGTTGCGCGCCTGCCGCAAAGAGCTGGCGGACAAGCAGGGCGTGCCGCCCTACGTGATCTTCCACGACACAACCCTGTTCGACATGCTTGAACGCCGCCCTTCCACCCTGGAGGAGCTGGCCGAGGTCAGCGGCGTGGGCGCCGCCAAGCTGGAAAAGTATGGCGATGTTTTCCTTCAGGCGCTACGCTCTATCAATCCTGAGGCTTGAACCCCTTCTTGCGCACCCGGTAATGGGCGATGGAGGTGGCAACGTGGTTGCCTTCTTCATCTCTCAGAATGCCTTCCAGAGTAAATTTAGCCCTACCGGTGGCGTCTGCATCGGCAAGGATGGCAGCCACCGCCTCTGGTGGTAGTTCAAATTCCACGGTCACATCTGAATTGGCCGGCTGCAGAAACTCCAGAGTCATTTCCTTCAGAATTGGCGTATAGGCAGGGCCAAGGTCGAAGAGGGTCAACACCCCACCGGGAATCTCCGCCACCAGGAAATAAGCGCCAGCATACAGGCTACCAAAGTGGTTTTTATTGCCCTTGAGGCGCACGCGGGCTTTGACGTAGCCCGGGCGAAGCTCCTCAACACTGAAGTGATTACGGGGCGCGAACGGTATCGCCATACCAATAATGCGGTTAACCGCGGCATAACTGCCGGTCTTCTTGAGCCATTCCAGCGGTTGCAGCAGCGTCGCCTTGGGGTCACTGGAGCTTACCCATTGGCCGGCGGTGCCAATCAGAGAATCAATAAGAGCCATAAAGCCATATCCCGAAGTACAGAAAAGGCGATCTTTACAGTCAGATACGGCTACTTCAAGAATCTTTTACAGTTTTTTTGAAACCTGTACGTTTCGAATAACGCTTTCTGATCTAAGCTGTAGCCAATGTCTGTAACGTTACCGTTGCTTGCAGCCGGATAACAGGGAAAGGGCACGCAGTTGTACACATTCAATAAAATGATAACGCGCCTCTGGCCAGTTCTGGCACTTGCGGCGTGCATTCACGTTCAGCCAACGGCTGCGTCCGAATCCGAATCCAAATCGGCTCCCACACGAGACTACATACTCTGGTATCGCAACTACGATAACCCGGCGATTCGCAATCTGGTTGAACTCGCATTGCGCAAAACCTCGGAGTACGGAGAGTTCCAGATTATCCGCAGTGAAGAAATAAGCCAGGGGCGCGCCCTTCGGGAACTGGCTAACCCTCAGAGCCGGATTCTGGATATTGCGAACGTGGCGACATCAGAAGAGCGGGAAACATTTCTGAACGCCATTCCGGTACCTGTGGACGGCGGACTGCTCGGATTCAGGGTATGCCTGGTTTTGCCGGAACAGCTCAGTCTGTTTGAGGGGGTATCCAGCCTGGACGACCTGCGCCAGCGAGATATCCGTATTGGCCAGGGCGCACACTGGCCAGACACCCCGATTCTCGAAGCTAACGGCATTACCGTGATCACCCACACCCGCTATGAAATACTCTTTGGTATGCTTCGCAATAAACGCTTCGACTGTTACGCCCGCGGTGTGAGCGAAGTGCTGTTCGACCTCGAACATAACAAAGCCGACGACCTGGTAATCGAACCAAACATCCTGCTGGCCTACGCCATGCCATCCTACCTTTTTGTGGCCCCGGACGATCACGAAACCGCGCAACGCCTGCAACTGGGTCTGGAGAGAGCGATCCTGGACGGCAGCTTCGCGGTGTATCTGAAAAACTGGTTTGGCAGAGCGGTATCATCACTGGGCCTTGATCGGCGCACAGTAATCACGTTGGAGAATCCGTATCTTAGTGAAGAATCCAGATATGTCGGGCGTCGAACCCTGGAAAACCTGGAGCGCCGCGTTGAGCTACTGAGTGTCGGAGACTAGCGGGCCATCCCTGGCCGCCACGAATTACACCCGGAAACGGGTTACCTTGTCATTCAGCACACTGCCGATAGTCTCGATGTGGCCACTGTAAACATCGTTCTCGCTGGCCGCCTTGGCCGCTTCCTGGCCCTGGTCAGCAATGCGGGTGATGGACGCATTCAACTCTTCGGTCACCGATGTCTGCTCCTCGGAGGCCGTGGCGATCTGTGAGGTCATCTGACTGATGGCGGTAATCGCCTCCACAATCCGGTTCAGAGACTCCATCGCATCCTGCGCTTTTTCCATACTCACGTTGGATACCGCCGTAGAGGCTTTCATAACGTCTACCGCATCGTTGGCGCCTTTCTGCAGCCGCTCGATCATGTTGTTGATTTCTTCGGTGGAAGACTGGGTACGCTGAGCGAGATTCCGAACCTCATCAGCCACCACCGCAAATCCGCGTCCCGCATCCCCTGCCCGCGCCGCTTCAATGGCCGCGTTCAGTGCCAGCAGATTGGTTTGTTCCGCAATGCCCTGAATGACTTCAAGTACAGTCGTAATCGACGAAACATCCTTACCAAGGGTGTCGATAACCTCGGCGGCGGCGTTTATCTCACCCACCAGCTTCTGCACCGCATCCCGCGAGGCGGTGACGGTCTCCAGGGAACCCCGGCTTTCCTGGTCTGCATTCTCTGCGGCTTCCGCAGTTTGCTGGGCATTCTGGGCAATCTCACCCGCCGCCGCGGACATTTCGTTAATTGCCGTCGCGATCATGTCGATCTCATGCTGCTGGTTTTCAACACTGGAGCGACTGTCGCTGGACGTCTGTCGGAGCGACTTTACGTTCTCCTCCAGTTCGTCGCTGCCCTCTTTTACTTCTTTTACAACCTGCTGGATGTTCTCAACAAAGCTATTGAAGCTGCGCGCCAACTGCCCAAACTCATCAGACGCAGAGTCATCAAGACGCTTGGTAAGATCCGCATCTCCGGAAGCGATGCGAGACATGGCGCCATTAAGCCTGCGAACCGGCGCAAGAAGGAAGCTAATCGCAAAGTAGAGCAAGACAAGCGCAACAATCAGCCCTACCCCGGCGATGATCAGGCCCATAGTCCGAGCCTCGACGATGGGAGCACTGATCAGGTTTTCATTCACGAACGTAGCCAGGTACCAGTCCACGGCCCGGGCTTCGCTGATGGGGTGAAAGCTGACACTCCACTCGGCACCCTCGCTCTCAAATCCCTGCAGAGAACCGTCCAGAACCGGCTGCTGACCGATCATGCCGCTGATGTTCTTGCCAACAATCTCGCTGTTGGGGTGAAACAGGACCGTGCCGGAATTGTTGATTAACGCCGCATAGCCCGTCTCTGCCAGGGTAATGGTCGATAGCATCTGATCGATTGTGTTGAGACTGATATCCATACCGGCCACGCCAACATAATTACCCCGCTTGATTGGCGCCATGGCGGAAATAATGGTCTCGTCCGAGGTTGCATCCAGGTACGGATCGGTAAACGACGCCTGCCCCAAACGCTGGGCTTTCTGGTACCAGGGGCGTACCCGG
Source organism: Marinobacter sp. tcs-11 (assembly GCF_002049515.1). Classification (NCBI taxonomy): domain Bacteria; kingdom Pseudomonadati; phylum Pseudomonadota; class Gammaproteobacteria; order Pseudomonadales; family Marinobacteraceae; genus Marinobacter; species Marinobacter sp. tcs-11. Next base: position 25,710 of record NZ_LLYU01000007.1, read on the forward strand.
GGGTCATAATCGGGTGGAAGCGTGGCCTCTACTTCGGCACTTCGCATCAGCATGCGGCCATCTTCGGTGCCGGCGTACACGTCCTTGATGTTGCCACCTTCGGTCATGGCTTCCATAAGAACGCGGGCGTTATCGTCGTTGCGAGTCCGTTCCAGCGCCTTCGCCGTCGCTTCCGCCATATCCAGGCGCGTATTGAGCCAATCGGCAATACTCGACGTACTCTGGGCCACCGCATCGCTCATCAGCGCGCTAACGTAGCGATCGGTCGTAGAGCGGAGCCGAATATCGTTGGAAATTGTCAGGGCGCCCATAATCAACACGATCAGGGAGCCAATTGCGATCAGCAATTTCTGGGCGAATGATAGGTTCAAGCTGACGGCCTCCAATCAGGGTCAAAAACAAATTGCATTTATCATTTAGTGTAGTCGAAACATACTTACTAACGGCAGATCCTGCGAAGTCTTGAACACTCTTTGCTAGAATGCTGAGATCACAGCACATTCGCCAGACACGACAGGGAGAACCCTATGGCCCATGAAGAGCTCCACCTGAATCTGCGTAACCTGACCCTTGATGACTACGGCCAGTTGCAAGAGTTGATGGATCGGGTTTACGACGACATTGGTGGCGCGTGGCCAAAAGAAACCATCAAGGCTCTGGTAGAACAGTTTCCAGATGGCCAGATCTGTATCGAAGACAACGGCCAGTTGGTGGCGGTGGCGCTCACGGTATGCGTGAAATACGAAAGATTCAGCAACCCTCACGCCTACGACGACCTGATTCTGCGTAACGAGAAAATCTGGCACAACCCCAACGGCGATTCGCTTTACGGCCTGGATGTGTTTATAGACCCCGAATACCGGGGCTATCGACTGGGGCGTCGCCTGTATGAAGCACGAAAAGAGCTCTGTCGTTCCATGAACCTGCGGGCCATCCTCGCCGGCGGGCGGATTCCCAGCTACTTCAAGTACGCCGAGCAATACACTCCGGAAGAATACATTCAGCGCGTTGATCGCAAGGAAATCTACGACCCGATCCTGACGTTCCAGCTTTCCAACGATTTCCAGGTTACCCGGCTGATGCACAAATACCTGCCGGAAGACCAGAAATCCCTCGGATATGCAACGTTGCTGGAGTGGAGAAACATTCTCTATACGCCTCCCTCATCGGTACTCAACGTCAAAAAAACCCAGGTGCGCATGGGGGCGGTGCAGTGGCAGATGCGGGAATTCACCTCGGTGGAGGAGGTGCTCAAGCAGGTTGAGTACTTCGTGGACGCACTGTCGGATTATAAAAGCGACTTTGCCCTGTTCCCGGAATTTTTCAACGCGCCGCTGATGGGGCTGACCGACCAGATGGATCAGACCCGTGCCATTCGGTTCCTCGCTGGCTTTACCGAACAGTTCCGCAACGAAATGTCGGAAATGGCCGTCAGTTACAACATCAACATTATCACCGGCTCCATGCCGCTGATTGAAGATGACCGGGTCTACAACGTCTCATACCTGTGCCACCGTGACGGTCGTGTAGACGAGCAGCGCAAGGTCCACATCACCCCTCACGAACGTCGCGACTGGGTTATTGAGGGTGGTGATAAATTCCAGGTATTCGATACCGATGCCGGCCGTGTCGCCATCATGATCTGCTACGACATTGAGTTTCCGGAACTGGGCCGTATCGCCGCCAGTCAGGATGTGGACATTATCTGTGTCCCCTTCTGGACCGATACCAAGAACGGCTATTTGCGCGTGCGCCATTGTGCCCAGGCCCGGGCCATAGAAAACGAGTGCTACGTGGTGATTACCGGCAGCGTGGGCAACCTGCCGAAAGTGGAAAACCTGGATGTTCAGTACGCCCAGTCTTCGGTATTCTCGCCGTCGGATTTCGCATTTCCACATGATGCAGTGATGGCAGAAACCACACCGAACACCGAAATGATCATGTTTTCAGATATGGATCTGGAAAAGCTCAAACTGGTCAGAAACGAAGGTTCTGTCACCAATCTGAAAGATCGACGTGTTGACCTTTACGAGCTGAAAACCCGGTAATGGGCAGATTTGGCCCCGCACAGGGGGCCAAATCCTGATTATTTCCATGAACGGGCTGCGGTAGATAGCTGACGGCATTGCCAAAAGTTTCTGGCCCGTCTATTGTTTAATTAATGTTCAGTATATATCTGGCCGACCTCAATTGCAGAGCAAGCGTTCCATGAACGAAGAACTACCGGACCTGGTCGCGCGTTTCCGAATCCGACACGGCATTTTTCGCAAGGAAACCGTGGAAGCGCGACTTTATGAACTCGACAGTTACGGCTGCGTGATGAAAACGGACAAACTGTTTGAACCCGGGGATACCGTGGTTCTCGACCTTGTTATGGATATGCCGTTTGAAGAAATCCGTGCCGAAGGCCTGACCGGCCTGGTTACCGAAAAGAGAAAACACTGTAGCAACTTCTTCTACTCACTTGATTTTGTTGAGCTAAATGCTCGAGACGAATCGCCGCTCTCTGACAAACTGCGGCGCATAAGAGAAGTTGTTCTCAAGAAACAGAGCCTGAAATCCCGGCGTGGGTCGAGTCCCGCTTCCGGTATGCGACAAATGGCCTGATGCCCGTTCACTTCACCCGCACTTCCCTTCCGTAAGGAGACACTCCATGGCAAAGAAAGCCAAGCCAAGCGTTGATAAGATCGTCAAGAAAGTAAACAAAGAGTTCGAGAAAACATCCGCCCAGATCGAAGGGCTGATTAACGACGCACTGAAGCAGTTCGACAACCTGCAGAACCAGGTTCAGGAGCCGGTACGCAAGCTCCTGAAAGACATGGATGAGCTGCGTGATCGTGAAATGAAGCGCTTTAACGACGAATTTGAGCGCCGCATGAATGAATTCCACGAACTGCAGTCGGCATTGCTGGAGCGCCTGGGTATCGCTTCAAAGGAAACTGGCAAGTCAGTGTCCAAGTCCGGCGAATCAACCTCGAAGGCCAGTGGTACCAAGAAAGCGGCTCCGGCCAAGAAAACCGCCGCTGCCAAGCCGGCCGCCAAGAAAACGAGCACTGCCAAGCCCAAGGCCGCAGCTCCGAAGAAAGCGGCCAAGCCGGCAGACAAGTCTGACCTTACCCGCGTGAAGGGCATTGGCCCGGCAACCGCAAAGAAAATGAAAGAGGCTGGCATTACCTCCATCGAGCAGATTGCCAACCCCAGCGATGCGGACAAGCAGAAACTGGAAGCATTCAAGAGCCTGAAAGGGTTCAGCGAGTTGTCTGCCGAAGCGAAAAAGGTACTCTGAAACCTATCTCGCAACCCAATGCCTTAAAATAAAGGGTAGGCCCGTCGGCCTACCCTTTTTTGCATCTGACCAGGGCGAGTTCGAGGCTTTCCAGCTCGCTCTCCGGGGTAAATCCAGACGCAAGGGCATTTACCTTCGCTCGCAGTTCCGCCAGGAATTCCGCGTCGGTTTCCGCACGTAACATCAGGCTCGCCAGAGCTTTATCGTCTTTAACCGGAAAATAGCCGGGATAGTCATCGCCCAGCAAACCACGGTTGCCGGGAATATCAGAGGCAAGAATCGGCAAGCCCGCCCGACAGGCTTCCGACACCACATTCGCCCCACCCTCCATGATGGAACTGATCACCATAAGATTACTCACGGCCATCAGGTGCTCCAGCTTTGGCTTGTCCAACTCACCCAGATAATGAAACCGGGGATTGGACCGGCTTTCTTCCAGCGCCTTTTCCCGCCACGCCTCGTTGTGGGCCTTGCCGGCGCAGGAAACCACAATGCGGGATTGCTCAGGAAGGTGGTAGCAGGCCCAGGCAGCACGCAGAGAATCCTTTTCGTCACGCAGATGGCCAATAACGCAAACGTGGAACTGGTCCTTTTCTGCCCGGGCGCTACCCGCCACTGACGGCTTGGGCGCGGATTGCCGCAGGCACAGCAATTTGTCGTGGTAGCGTTCGGGAATATCCTCGGCCACCAGATCATGCAGCCCGATCAACAGATCAGCGGCGTCCATGGAGGCCCATGTGATGTCCGGAAACTCGTGCTGAAAGCGGTATATGTCTGTGCCGGTAAGTACCACGATCAAAGGTTTCTCGGGCCATGTTTCCCGGTACCGCTTAACCGCGTCAGCACTTCGCCAGGCGTGCAGGGCAATCAGGCAGTCCGTTTCCTGGCGCTGGTATTCTGTCACCACTTCCACCTGATGACTGGCTGCTTCCAGCAGACTCTGCCAACGCAGTGCGGTGGCCCGATTACCTGCTTTCGAATCCGGGCCGGCTGGAGTTACTATGGTCAATCGCATGGCGTTCACTTGTTCTGTTTTTGAAAAATTCTGCATGTGGCACTGCGCCAGGTAAAGCCTTCCCTCGTATACCGGTTCAGACTTGATGGAAATCACGTTATCCTGACTGGGTTTTCAAGTAGATGGCAACGTTTTTCACCAAACCCCACCTCGCAAAGGAATGATTCATGATGGCAATCAGCAACCTCAGAAAATGGCTGGCGACGGGCCTGCTTTCGCTGGCAGCGGCAACCACCGTTCAGGCAGACACTTTCGTATTCACCGCCATTCCGGATGAAGATGAAACCAAACTGGTCGAGCGCTTTCGTGGCGTGGCTGACTATCTTCAGGAGCAACTGGATGTTGAGGTGCGTTACATCCCGGTGAAATCCTACGCCGCTGCGGTATCGGCCTTCCGCAACAACCAGGTACAACTGGCGTGGTTTGGGGGCTTGTCTGGTGTTCAGGCCCGTCGACTGGTTCCGGGTTCCGAAGCCATTGCTCAAGGCGTTGAAGACGAAGCCTTCGAGACCTACTTTATCGCCAACACGAGCACTGGAATTCAGCCGGCCGACAGCCTGGATGAGCTGGAAGACGAACTGCGCGGCAAAACCTTTACCTTCGGTTCAAAAGGTTCGACCTCGGGCCGCCTGATGCCGGAGTTCTACATTCGGGATGTCTTCAATGAAGCGCCGGATTCCCTGTTCTCCCGGGTTGGTTTCAGTGGCAACCATACCCGTACCCTTCGCCTGGTCGAGGCCGGAACCTATGAAGTGGGCGCCCTGAACTTCCAGGTTTGGGAAAAAGAACTGGAAAACGGCAACATCGATACTGATTCCGTTCAGGTAATCTGGAAAACACCTTCCTACCCGGATTATCAGTGGACCATCCGTGGCGATGTCGACGAGCGTTTTGGTGATGGCTTCAAGCAGAAGGTCACCGAAGCCCTGCTGAAGCTGGACGATCCTGCCTTGCTGGAGAGCTTCCCCCGCTCCGGCTTCATTCCGGCGTCCAATGACGACTACGAGCCCATTCGTGCAACAGCGGAAAACATCGGAATTCTCGATTGATGTCAGGCTTTGATTTCCATGGCCTGACCGCCAGTTTCGATGGAGAGCGGGTTATCGGCCCGCTCTCCTTCCGAATCAATGAAGGGGAACACGTTGGTCTGGTTGGCAAAAGTGGTGCCGGCAAATCCACGCTTATCCGCTTGCTTTATGACCGGCTCGAAGGCAAGGCTTCACTCGTTCCCCAGGGCCTGGGATTGGTCAATGCCCTTCCTGTCTTCCACAATGTGTTTATGGGGCAACTGGACCAGCATGCCACCTGGTACAACACGCTTACGCTGATCCGTCCGTTCCGGCGGGACAAAGACGCCATCCGGGCGTTACTGACCAAGCTGGGTATACCAGAAAAACTCTGGATTCCCGCGGCAGCACTGTCTGGCGGCCAACGGCAACGGGTGGCCATTGCGCGGGCACTCTATCGGCAGGCGCCAACTCTGTTGGCCGATGAGCCCATTTCCGCCCTGGACGGGCCAATGGCCCAGCAGGTGATGACCATGCTTACCAATCAATTCACCACCAGTATTGTTGCCCTGCACGATGTGGAGATGGCTCTGGCACACTGTACCCGCATCATCGGTATTCAGGACGGCCAGATTGCCCTGGACCAGCCGGCCAGTGAGCTGACCGCCGCTGACATTTCCGTTCTCTACTGACAGGCACCGACTCTCAGCATGTTCGCCTATCCGACCGTACGAGCCAGCCTTATCTTTCTTGCCGTTGCGTTGCTCGGGCTGTTGGTTGCGGACATTGCCATCACCACTGCCAACCCCTGGCAGGACCTTGGCCGGTTCTTCCTGGGCGTAGCCACACCCAATTTTTTCAGTACCGAAGGCTTGCTCACTGCCCTGCTGCGGACCGTAGCTTTTGCCTTTGTGGGTGTAACCCTCGGGAGTATCTGCGGCTTCCTGCTGGCGCTGGTGTACCGCTTTCTGCCAGTACGAATCTTCTGCGCTTTTATCCGCGCCATCCATGAGCTGTTCTGGGCGCTGATCTTTCTCCAGTTTTTCGGTTTCCACCCGCTCACGGGTGTGCTGGCCATTGCCATTCCCTATTCCGGCATCTTCGCCAAGGTCTATTCGGAAATCCTGGAAGAGGCAGACCAGGAACCGGGCCGTCTGCTGCCACCGGGAACCTCATCCATTGCCGCCTTTCTGTATGCCCGTATCCCTGATTGCTGGGTTCAGATGCGCACCTATACGGCCTACCGACTCGAGTGTGGCCTGCGTTCCTCTGCCATACTGGGCTTTGTGGGTCTTCCGACTCTGGGTTTCTACCTGGAATCCTCGTTCTCCCAGGGTCTGTACTCAGATGCCGGCGCCATGCTGATTCTGTTCTATGTGCTGATCGCCACCATGCCCTTATGGGTTCGCCCCAAACTACTGCCGATCTATATTCTTGCAGCGCCCTTTTTTCTTGGGGACGGTCTGCCCATTGTCTGGGGCAACGTGGAGCGCTTCTTTACGGAGGATATCATTCCTTCACCGATCCGGGATGGCGAAGGGCTTGCGGCTATCTGGGCGTGGTTATCCGATGTAATGATAACGGAAGCGCTGCCAGGCATCTGGAACACCGTGGTCTTAACCCAGATAGCGCTGGTAGCCACCGGCATTCTGTCCCTGCTGGCCTTCCCCCTGATCTCGAATCATTTCGGTGGCCCGGTGCGGCGTACCTCCGGCCATGTGTTTCTGGTGATCGCCCGATCCACACCGGAATACATTCTTGCCTATATTCTGCTGCAGCTGTGGGGGCCTTCCATGCTGCCGGCCGTGGTGGCTCTGGCCCTGCACAACGGTGGCATTATCGGCCACCTGATAGGCCGGCAGACCAACACCATTCACCTGCGCCCGGACGCTCCGGTGGGTTTTTCCCGCTACAGCTGGGAACTGGTGCCCCGCATCTACCGCTCATTCCTGGCATTCCTGTTCTACCGCTGGGAAATCATCATGCGCGAAACGGCGATACTGGGCATCCTTGGCATCTACACTCTCGGCTTTTACGTCGACAGTGCCATTCAGAATATTCGTTTTGATCGTGCCATGGTGCTGATTTTGATTACCGCTCTGCTGAACATTGGTGTCGACGCCCTGGGCCGTTTCATTCGTCGCAAACTGGCCCTTCAGACCATGCCCACCTGCTGATCCCCTGGGACTGGCATCACATTTTTCAAAGCTAAACCGGTCTTCAGTGCCATTTTCAGGGTTTGCCCACTGCCCTACCGGTTACACAACGTTACAATCACTCAATGATTCAGCTTGTCGCTCCGTTTTCAGAGGAATACCACGATGGTCAATGGATTGGTCACAATGACAGAACTGGGGCTGATTGCCCTGCTGGCGCTGTTAGCCGCGCGGGTGCTTACCCTGTCCCGGACAGAATCCTTTGTTCCAGCCGGTGCCGCAGGCGCCGATCCGCAAGCCGATAATTCCGGGAGTTCCGCGCGCAGGGTCGCCAGTTCGGGCAATGAAGCGCGTCGCTACAAAGGCATGACGGCACCGGATCGAACTGAACTCTTTACCCAATTGCACATTTTGGCGGGATTGCAGGAGCGGGATTGCCGGGTGAAAGGCCTGGTACTGTCAGAATCGCCAGAGGCGGTTCGTACTTATGCTGCCGCCTGGCTCTACGGTGCCAGCTGCGCCCTGAGCCCGAAACCCGTTCGCCACTCTGAGGCGCTGGCAGGTATGGTTGCGGGCATTGTCAGCCGAAAGACGGGTATTCGGCAGCCAGAGGCGCTGCAGGCTATTTCGACGCTTACCGGTAGCAGCGTGCTGATGGCGTGTTACCGTGCCGGGCTGGAAGGTGCGGAATTCTGGCAAGCCAACCATTATGTGCCTGCCAACTCGAGCCTCTATGAGGCGGTGACCAGTAACGCGTTTATTTAGCGGTTTCGAGAGTCCAGTCGCTGCCCAGGTTAACGGCCTCCCGGCAGGAATCATCGTTGGCAGGTGACCCGGTAATTGCAGGTTTGGTGAATTCGCCATCATCGGTGTAAGTCATGGATTCCACATCCACCGCCCGCACTACCCAGGACTGGCCATTGGCTGAAACCGTAGCCCGGTGGGTCAGCCCGAACACGAAGCGACAGTAATCCAGCTTGAGCTGAACTAGATCCTGCTCGGCCTTGCGAATTTTCCGCAATAGCACCTTCTGAACGCTTTCCCCGTAATCCATCACTGTTCCCTGGAAGTCATCGAAATTTGACGGGATTTAACTATTTCTCAGCCCGGAACACCAGTGCCCAGGGCACATTTTCCAATACTTTCTGGCCATCCTGCAGGTCAATGCGCCAGATCATCTCCGCACCCGTCGTGCAGAACGGAGCTGTAAAGGTTGCCTGATAGCTCAGGGGCTCCTGGCGCTCCATGGGTACCGGATATTCGCCCATATACATGGACTGCCCTCTCAGCACCGCCAGAAAACGGTCCGGCGCTTCCGGTACGGTAATCGCCAGCCGGTATTCCATGCCCTGATCGCCTTCTTCGAGCGTGCTGAGTTCCACTCGCCAGGCGCCTTCGTCGGTCTCCCAGGTGCAGGCACGGGAAAGCAGGTCGCATTCTGGCCGTTCCTCGGGGGTGCCGGCGGTTTCCAGCCACTGTGGGCCAAACACCAAAGCCCCAATTGCAGCCAACACTAAACCCGGAACCACGATGGTTCGTACCATACCCTGCCTCACAACCAGATCTGAAACCGGCATTATGGGGATAATTCCGGACATAGCAAAGGTTTCTAAACTGCTGCCAGCATGAGAAAATGTGCGGCTTTCTGGTCTACCACCAACAGAACAGGACACGCCCGTGCAACCGGACATATCCGTTAAGCACCTGAACAAGATCTACGAAGATGGCTTCCAGGCCCTCAAAGACGTCAACCTGGAAATCTACCCCGGCGAGATCTTCGCGCTGCTCGGCCCCAACGGTGCTGGTAAAACCACCCTGATCTCTATCATCTGCGGCATCGTCAACAAGAGCGATGGCGAGGTCAAAGCCGCCGGCCACGACATCGTCAAGCAATACCGCAAAGCCCGGGAGGCCATCGGCCTGGTACCGCAGGAGCTTAATACCGACTCCTTTGAAACCGTTTGGGATGCGGTATCCTTCAGTCGCGGTCTGTTCGGCAAGGCACCCAGGCCTGCCCATATCGAAAAGGTTCTGAAAGACCTGTCCCTCTGGGACAAGCGCAACAACCGCATCATGTCACTGTCTGGCGGTATGAAACGCCGGGTGATGATCGCCAAGGCGCTGTCCCACGAACCGCGCATTCTGTTCCTGGATGAACCTACCGCCGGAGTGGATGTGGAACTACGGCGTGACATGTGGGAGATGGTGCGCAAACTCCGCGAGAACGGCACCACCATCATTCTGACCACCCACTACATTGAAGAAGCGGAAGAAATGGCCGACCGCATCGGCGTTATCCGCCAGGGCGAGATCATTCTGGTGGAAGACAAGAACCGCCTGATGTCCAAGCTGGGCAAGAAAGAACTTCGCCTGCAGCTTCAGCAAAAACTGGATAAGCTGCCCGGGGAACTCACCCTGGAGCCAATCGAACTTTCGGAAGACGGCTACGAGCTGATCTATACCTTCGACTCTCAGCAACAACAGGCCGGCGTGGCCCGACTGCTACGCACCCTGGGAGATCTGGACATTGAGTACCGTGATCTGCAAACCCGGGAGAGTTCCCTGGAAGAGATATTCGTGGGCCTGGTGCACGAGTAGCCACCCGCCCGAACGGTCCGCACGGAGAGAACAATGAATCTTTACGGTGTTAAAGCAATCTACAAGTTCGAGATGGCACGCATGAAACGCACGGTCATGCAAAGCGTGCTGTCGCCCGTTATCTCCACCTGCCTGTACTTTGTGGTATTCGGCTCGGCCATCGGATCCCGCATGGGCGACATCGACAACATCAGCTACGGGGCCTACATCATTCCCGGCCTGGTGATGCTGTCACTGCTGATGCAGAGCATCTCCAACGCCTCCTTCGGCATCTACATGCCGAAATTCTCCGGTACCATCTATGAAGTGCTGTCTGCGCCGGTATCCTACGTGGAAATCGTGCTGGGTTATGTGGGGGCCGCAACCACCAAGGCCGTGATATTGGGTCTGATCATTCTGGCCACCGCGAAGCTGTTCGTTGACTACTCAATACTCCATCCTTTCTGGATGTTTTCGTTCCTGGTGCTTACAGCCATGACCTTCAGCCTGTTCGGCTTCATCATCGGTATCTGGGCGGATGGCTTCGAGAAGCTGCAGATTGTGCCAATGATGATTGTGACGCCACTGGTGTTCCTGGGCGGCACCTTCTATTCCATCGAGATGCTGCCCGAGATCTGGCAAACCATCAGCCTTTTTAATCCGGTGGTGTACCTGATCAGCGGCTTCCGGTGGGCCTTCTATGGGGTTTCCGATGTGCACGTGGGCATTAGTGTAGGCATGACCATGGTATTCCTGACCATGTGTATGACCGCCGTCTGGTGGATCTTCAAAACCGGCTACCGTCTGCGTTCATGATGACTCGTTTTTTCTCCCTGCTGGTTGTGAGTACCCTGCTTGCAAGCTGTGGCTCGGCAGGGGCCAAAGATTCCGGGCACCTCCCGGTGGCCCAGGCCTGTTTCGTCACAGAGACAGCGCGACATCCAGTGGTGCTGGAAGTGGCGAGTGACAGCAAAGACCGACAGAAAGGCCTCATGGGCCGGGAAGCTCTGGCAGAAAACGCCGGCATGCTGTTCATCTACGATTATGAGAGAAGCCCGGAGCAAGGCTTCTGGATGTACCAGACCCTTCTACCGCTGGATATTGCCTTTCTGGACAACGAGGGAGTGATCGTCAGCATTCGCCAGATGCACCCTTGTGCATCATCTCGTAGCAACGATTGCCCCAGCTACCCCGCAGGCGTCTCCTACTGGCGCGCCGTGGAAATGAACGCGGGTTATTTCAACAGCCGGCAAATCGAAGCAGGAGACCGACTGGTCCGAGACCAGCCGGCCTTCTGCAACCGCTGATTACTTGTGTTGCCAGTCTGGGTCCCGCTTATCCAGAAACGCAGAAATACCCTCCCGGGCATCGTTCGCTTGCATGTTTTCCGCCATCACATTCGCCGTGTAGTCATAGGCATGGGCCAGCGGCATTTCCAGCTGCTTGTAGAACGCCTCTTTACCAATTTTCAGGGTATGCCCGGACTTTGCTGCGATGGTGGTTGCCATGCCGTACACGGTCTCATCCAGAGCTTCCGGCTCGACCGCTCGATTAATCAGCCCGATCTGTTCTGCCCGGGCCGCATCAATCAACTCACCGGTCAAGAGCATCTCCATGGCATGCTTGCGGCTGACATTGCGGGACAGAGCCACCATGGGCGTTGAACAGAAAAGGCCAATGTTCACACCTGGCGTAGCAAAACGGGCACCCTTCTCGGCCACTGCCAGGTCGCAACTGGCAACCAGCTGACAGCCTGCCGCCGTCGCTACGCCAGCAACCCGGGCAATCACCGGTTTTGGCAGGTTCACAATCTGCTGCATCACCTTGCTGCATTGCCTGAAAAGCCGCAACTGGAAATCGTGGCTGTCGAACTGCTCGCGCATTTCACGAAGATCGTGTCCGGCACAGAACACCTTGCCGGCAGCGGCAAGTACCACTACGCGCACATTACCGTCCCCGGCAATCTGCTCAAGCACCTCTGAAAGCGCTTCCAGCAGGGCCATTGAAAGACTGTTACGCCGCTCCGGCTGATTCAGGGTTACTGTGGCCACACCGTTTTCAGCGTGCAGTCGCACCAATTCATCAGATGCCGCCGTCATACAACACTCCCCTTGGTTTTTATCGGTGATTTCTTTGTGTCAGTATTCCCAACGCCGCCGTCTCTGTCGAACCGACCTTCGGCGTATGGTTGCAATGCCGCGAAACGCCCTCAGGGTAATAACATGTACCCGACACAGGAGGTGATGCATGTCTCGCTCAACGTTGCTCAAAGCCATTGTTGGTCTTGCCATTATCGTTGGCGGTATCGTCGTGATTATCAAAGACGAACCGGCCGTCCCCACCGGCGACATCAACAGCATTGAACCCCTGCCAGAACAGGACAACCCGGACCGTTAACCTCTGGGTATGTCCGTTTTCTTTACAATGCAACTGATCAAATATCACCCAATCACATAGATGACACTTCTTTCACATTGTTAAACCGACAGTTTTTAAGATCAGGCACTCCCATTGCTGATTGTCTCACGGAGCTCAGGGATTACACCTTCGAGCGACGGTAAACAAATGACGAAGCCCACAGGGAGTGTCACCAATGAATAAGAAACTATTGATCGCCAGCGCCGCCGTGGCCCTGTTTGCCGCAGGCTCAGCACAAGCTGCCGTTATCCAGCTCACTGGCGTTAGCGGTCTTTGGACTACCACCAATCCAAGTGGCCCCGCTGTTTCAGGAGGCGGTACCAATGAAATCCGCTGGGGTACGCCCGCCAATCAGCAAAATCAGCAAAGCGGGTACCGGTTTGACGGGTCAGCTCCGCCCGCCGTCAATGTAAACGAGAACATTGATTTCGATCTTGGCACGTTCACTCATTTCAATTACCCGATCACTGGCACCTCTCTGAGCAACGCATCACTCACGGTAGAGACCACCTTACTGATCGACGGCATCTCCGAAACTGTGTCATCGATTTTCGAGTTCGAGCACTGGGAGACACCCAATGGCAGCAATCCCTGTGCTAACGGCCAGGCGAACGGATCAGGTGTCAATGTAAACGGCTGCGCCGACCGGGTAACCTTCGCCCTGAATGTGGGGGCCTCAGATTCCTTTCTGATTGACGGCGTGAACTACTTCGTCGACATATCCGGGTTCTTTTTCGATGGCGCTCTGGCCAGCGAATTCTGGACCAAGGAATACTACGACAACAGCGCTACGCTCAAAGGTATTATTACTTCGCGCCCGGTGTCTGTACCGGAGCCTTCTACCCTCGCACTCCTTGGTCTAGGTCTGGCTGGCCTGGCTGCGCGCCGCCGCAGCCGTTCAGCCTAAGCCCGGAGCGCCGTCCAGCCAGCCCCACCCATTGCTGTTTTATGACGGGGCTGGCGTCTCCCGGATGTAAAGTCTTGTGTTATGCGGACATTACATACTGTTCAGACAACGCTGATTGCCACAACATGGTCTAAAGTACATTTATTGCAATACTGAACTACCCGGAGACCCCAATCGCCCATGATCAGGTTCGCACGCTCGCTGATTGGGCGCTTTCTACTCTCACTATCCGCCCTGTTGCTGGTGTCTTTGTTTGCCTTGGTTATCTGGGAACGAACCTTTGTTATCCCATCATTGCTCACCGCAGAATCGCGACTGGCGGAGAAGGAGCTCGACAGGATCGTCCTGGCTATGGAAGACAATCATGACGGGCTGGCTGCAATAACCAGAGACTGGGCTAACTGGGATGACAGCTACGCGTTCATTCAGGGACAACAGGCCAACTATACGTCCTCTCATTTCAGCGCTGAGATGTTCGAAGACATTAACGTGCAGTTGATGGTCTTCATTGATATTCAGGCGAGCATCAGATGGGTCGCAGGGCTGGATCCTGCAACAGGTGAATACAGGACCTGCTCCTCCCTTTCCGACAATTGCGAGTGGGCCGGACGCTTTATCCGGGGCTTCGACGCCTTTGATTTCCAACAAGGATATCGCCTGATAGACACGGGGACAGGCGACACCCCCTCACTGATCAGTGCCGAGCCTATTCTCAGAACCGACCGAACCGGGCCTTCCATGGGACTGATTGCCATGGTCCGTCTGATCGACGAGCGGCTCGTTGAAACACTTGAACGACAAACTGGATTGGTAATCGACATCAATACGGTGGCGACAGAGGCTCAACGGCTGAATGAACCTGTCACCAGTCGTCAGGAAACTGTCCTCACAGCACAGAAACGTATCGAACCCCAGCGAGGGACTGAAGCTCTGCTGATTACCACTGACCTGCCCCGGGAGCAAACCAATCACTATCGAAGCGCATTCAGATACACCATGGCCTGGACCGTCCTCCTGTTATTAGGCGCCCTTCTGGTGGTTCTCAGCTTATTGTGGGTCCAGGTCATCCGCCCGCTAAAGCAGTTGACAGGTTTCACCCGTAAAACCCGAAGAGACACATTCTGGGAACAGCCCGCTCAGTTTCAGGCGGTTCCACGCGCCCTTAAAACCCGTCGTGATGAAATTGGAAGTCTCGCTCGTAACTTCCAGCGATTGTTGGCGGCACAGAAAACCCGCACCAGCAACCTGGTCAAGCTTTCTCATCAGGATCCACTGACCGGGCTTGCCAATCGTCGTCTGTACGACGAAAAACTGGCACAAGCCCTTTCGCAGAGCCAGTTAGTGTCAGTGTTAATGCTCGATATCGACCATTTCAAGCTCTATAACGACCATTTCGGGCACCAGATGGGTGACGATTGCCTGGTATCCCTGGCCAACCAGATGAAGGAATGCTTCGAGCAACCGGGCTTTGTGGTGGCGCGAACCGGCGGAGAGGAATTCAGTATTCTTTTACCCGGGCAATCCGTCGAAGACGCGGAACAGGATGCAGAGCGCCTCAGAAAACTCATCAAACAGCTACGGATTCCACACCCCAATTCGCCAGTGGCGCCGGTGGTCACAGTGAGTGTTGGCGTGGCATCAACCGCCAATGTCAGGGGACTCGGCCCGGAAATGCTGATGCGCAGAGCCGATGAGGCTCTCTACCAAGCCAAAGCAGAAGGCCGGGATCGAATAAAACGCTACGCTGCCACGGTGATTCAGAGTTCAGACTGAATGGTGCCCGGAGCCGGAATCGAACCGGCACGGCCTTGCGGCCGAGAGATTTTAAGTCTCTTGTGTCTACCAATTTCACCATCCGGGCTTCGGAGGGGAGATTCTTGAAGGGCGGAATTGTATAAGGGCCGATGACGTAACGCAATTCTGTTTCCCAACCGCTCTTCAATACGCTTTCTATGCCGCCACCGGCTTGATCGCCCTGCCCTTGTAGATGTAACCCGCGATTTTGGGCGCTTTGGGGATGTAGAGGTTTTCCAGCTCCAGGATTTCGAAACCCGCTTCCCTGATCAGGTCCGCTATATGGCGGTTCAGGTGGCAGCCACCGGCCAGCTTGCGCCAGCCAGGTGTGATTCGATGTTGCCATTTGCGGGTGCCATCGTGGGGGGATTCGCCATGCTCCAGGAACAACAGATTGCCACCCGGCCTGAGTACGCGTTTCATTTGCTGCAGCGCGGCGTGCCAGTCAGGGATGGTGCATAGGGTGAAGGTCAGCAGCACGGTGTCCACGCTGTTGTCCTCCAGGGGTATTTTCTCCCCCGGCAGATCCAGCCACTCTACTTTTATGGGGGAACGTTGCAGGTTGGGTAGCGCTTTTCGGCGCATGCCTTCTGAGGGTTCCAGGCCGTAAACCAGCTCAACCTGGTCCTGGTTGTAGAACTCCAGATTGATGCCAGAGCCCATGCCCACTTCCAGTACCCGGCCCCGGGCCTGCGGAACCACCTGGCTGCGCAGCTTCATCACCTGGCCCATGGAACAGGCCTTGTCTATGATGTGGGGGAGAATTCGTTCCTCGTAAAAGCTCATCTGGCTCACCATAATTGTTTTATATCAAGGGGTGCGACAAACTGCCCTATCGAAATCTGCTACGATTTGCGTAGCATCGTAATCATCTGCCGGTAATAACAACATAACAAAATAAACTATGGCAGCGGCTGAACGGGTTCGCTGACCCGTTTGTTATGACTTGTGCGAGTTACCGGAGGTTCCTATGGAACTAGATCCTCTCATCCTATCGCGAATCCAGTTCGCGTTTGTGGTGTCATTTCACGCCATTTTTCCGGTGTTTACCATCGGGCTAGCCTCCTACATCGCGGTACTTGAGGGCCTCGCCTTCAAAACCCGTAATCCGGTGTGGACCAAACTGTCGAGCTTCTGGACCAAGGTCTTCGCTGTGGTCTTTGGCATGGGCGTGGTCTCGGGCATTGTGATGTCATTCCAGTTCGGTACCAACTGGAGCGCGTTCTCTCAGGCCTCGGCCAACTTCCTCGGCCCCATCCTGAGTTATGAGGTGATCACCGCATTCTTCCTGGAGGCGGCGTTCCTGGGGGTGCTGCTGTTTGGCCGCGACAAGGTACCCGCCGGCGTTCATCTGTTCGCCGCCATCATGGTCGCCACCGGCACCTTTATCTCGTCCTTCTGGATTCTCGCAGCCAACAGTTGGATGCAGACACCGGCCGGTGTCGAATTCCGTGAGGGCGTGTTCCATGTGGTCTCCTGGAGCGAGGCTATCTTCAACCCGTCCTTCCCGTATCGCTTTATGCACATGGCCCTGGCGTCCTTCCTTACCGGTGGATTTGTGGTGGCGGGTGTCAGTGCCTGGTATCTGTTGCGGGGGCGTGAGGTGGAAGCCAATCGCAAGGCACTCTCCATGTGCCTCTGGTTGCTGCTGTTCATTGCCCCGGCCCAGGCGGTTGTAGGTGACTTCCATGGACTGAATACTCTGGAACATCAGCCCACCAAAGTCGCGGCTATGGAAGGCAACTGGGAAACCTCCCGCAATGTGCCGCTGTTGCTGTTTGCCATTCCCGACCAGGAAAACCAGACCAACCATTTCGAGATTGGCATTCCCAGCCTGGCCAGCCTGATTCTTACCCACGAGTGGGATGGCGAAGTGCCGGGTCTGAATGAAGTGGCGGTCGAAGAGCAACCACCGGTGGCGATTGTGTTCTGGTCCTTCCGGATCATGGTCGGCATTGGTGTCCTGATGATTCTGTTTGCGCTCGCAGGCCTGTTTCTGCGCGCGGGTGGCCGGCTTTACAAGACCCGCTGGTATCTTCAGGGGATGCGCTTTATGAGTATCGCGCCCTTCTTTGCCGTGCTTACCGGCTGGTTTGTGACCGAGGTAGGCCGGGCACCCTGGCTGGTGTACGGCATGATGACCCAGGCCGAATCGGTAACGCCCTCGCTTACCGGCGGCATGGCGCTGTTCACGTTGATCGGCTATATCGTTGTCTATGCCCTGGTGTTCAGTGCCGGCGTGTATTACCTCATGCGGGTGCTTTACGTTGGTCTTGAAGATGCTGACGACGAAGAGCACGCCTCTGATCGCCCTGCCCGTCCGCTCTCTGCGGCCCATGTGCCGTTCGAGATTGAATCTGGCTCACACGGCGTTCATCAGGCAAAACCGGCTAACGAAGGAGGGCACTGACCATGGAACTGTTTGATCTCGCCCTCATCTGGGCATTCATTATCGGCTTCGGCATCATCATGTATGTGCTGATGGACGGCTTTGACCTGGGCGTGGGTATCCTGTTCCCGTTCGCTCCGTCGGAAGAGGACCGGGACACCATGATGAATTCGGTGGCTCCGGTCTGGGACGGCAACGAAACCTGGCTGGTGCTGGGCGGAGCCGGCCTGTTGGCCGCCTTCCCGATGGTGTATTCCATCTTCCTGCCGGCACTCTACATTGGCGTGTTCCTGCTGCTGGCAGGGCTCATCTTCCGGGGTGTGGCGTTTGAATTCCGATTCAAGGCTCGTACCTCAAGGTACCTGTGGAACTGGTCGTTTGCCGGTGGCTCTACCATTGCCGCATTCGCTCAGGGTGCTGTGGTCGGGGCTTACATCCAGGGTTTCAATACCGTGAATGGCGCCTACGTTGGCGGCGCGCTGGACTGGCTGACCCCGTTCACCGTGCTGACAGGCCTGGGGATGCTGGCCGGTTATGCCCTGCTGGGTTCTACCTGGCTGATTATGAAAACTGAAGGGCGCCTGCAAGAGTGGGCCTACCGGGTAAGTGCACCACTGCTGATTGCCGTGTTGGTGGTGTTTGGCATTATCAGCGTATGGACGCCCTTTGTTGACGACATGGTGCGGGAGCGCTGGTTCTCCAATCTGAGCGTGATCTGGATTCTGCCGGCCCTGACCCTGCTGTGTGCTTTCCAGATCTGGCGTTCGGTACGCAACCGGTTTGAAGGTATGCCATTCGTCGCCACCATGGGCCTGTTCATCACTACCTACCTCGGACTTGTGGTGAGCAAGTGGCCGTATGTGGTTCCGCCCAACTACACCCTGTGGGATGCGGCTTCCGCTTATGAGTCCCAGCTGTTCCTGCTGCTCGGCCTGCTGTTCGTCATTCCCATTGTTCTGGCCTACACCGCCTGGACCTACTGGGTATTCCGCGGCAAGGTGCGTGCAGGCGAAGGGTACCACTGAGTGGCGGATCCGGCCCGGTTAAAGGTCCGCGCCTGGCTATCGGGTCTGGCCCGCAACAGCCAGCGCTGGATCACCGCAACCGTTCTGGCCGGTGTTCTTGCCGGGCTGGCGACCATCGTACAAATGGTGTTGCTGGCCTGGCTGATTCACCGGGGTGTGATTGAAAAAACGCCGGTTTCCGAACTCACGCCCGTATTTCTGGCCCTGCTTGCGGTTCTGGTGATTCGGGCCGCAGGCCAGGGGCTGCAAACCCGCTTTGCAGCCCGCTGCAGCGAGCAGGTGCGGCGCGATGCCCGCCGGCAACTGCATCATCACTGGAAAGCCACCGGTCCGGTTAATCTGGCGGATACGTCCGCTGCGTCCCTGGCCCGCGAGTGGCTGGACCACGTGGAGGCGCTGCACGGCTATTTCGCCCGTTTTCTGCCGCAGATGACTCTGTCTGTGGTGATTCCCCTGGCCATCCTCGTTCTGGTGTTCTGGCTGGACTGGCTGGCGGGTATTTTCCTGGTGCTTTCTGCTCCGCTGATTCCGCTGTTTATGGCCCTGGTGGGCATGGGCGCAGAAAAGCTGAACCAGCAGCATTTCGAAACGGTCAGCCGGTTGTCCGGCCAGTTTCTGGATAAGGTTCGAGGGCTGACGACGCTTCAACTGTTCGGGCAAACCGAGGCGGCCAGCCGCACGCTGGAAGCCCGTTCCGACCAGTACCGCAAGATCACCATGACAACGCTGAAAGTGGCATTTTTATCGTCAGCGGTACTGGAATTCTTTGCCTCTGTGGCGATTGCGGTATTGGCCATCTATATCGGCTTCGGATTGCTGGGTTATATCGAATTTGGCCCAAGCGACGAACTCACGCTGTTCAGCGGATTGCTTATCCTGCTGCTGGCCCCGGAGTTCTTTCAGCCCTTGCGCACGCTATCCCAGCACTATCACGACCGGGCGGCCGCCCTGGGGGCCGGTGCCGAGATTCTGGCCCGGCTGGAACAGTCTGTCGACAACGCAGAGCCGATCCGGCCAGACAACAGCATTAGCAATCAAGGCATTCAGATCTCCGGGGTCACGCTCCGTTACGGCGAGGGCCCGGTCATCTTCGATAACCTGGATATCCGCATCAAGGCCGGTCAGGTGATCGCCCTTACCGGACCCTCTGGTGGAGGCAAATCGACCCTTTTGCATCTGCTGGCTGGCTTTATTCAGTCAGAGGCAGGGGCTGTGTCAGTATTCGGCGAGGCTCCGGGCAATCAGCCGTTCGGATGGCTTGGCCAGCGGGGCTTCTGGATTCAGGGCACCTGGGCCGAAAACCTTCGGCTAACCACCCCCGATGCGACGGATATTGCCATCGACTATGCATTACGACAGGTGGGCCTGGGTGAGCTGGTGGACAGCCGGGCTGACGGCATTCACAGCCGCATTGCCGAGGATGGTCTGGGGCTGTCCGGTGGTCAGGCCCGCCGTTTAAGCCTGGCCCGTATCTTCCTGGCGGACTATCCCCTGATTCTGCTGGATGAACCGACGGCCGGGCTGGATGCCACCAGCGAGGTGTTCATTCTGGAGGCCCTGCACAAACTCAGCGAATCCGGCAAAACACTGGCGTTCTCCACCCATCATCAGGCGCTGCTGACATTGGCAGACCGCGTATTGATAGTGAATGACGGCGAGGTGCGCGATGCCTGAACTGAAGCCCTGGCTGGCGCTGATTTTCCGTCGCAAAAGTCGCCTTACGGTTGGTGCCGGCTTGCTACTGGGCACCCTGCTTTCCGGTATCGGTCTGCTAGCGTTGTCTGGCTGGTTTCTGACCGAAACCGCGCTGGTTGGCCTGTTGCTGGCGGCAGGGATACAGGCCTACATCAATCTTTATGTGCCGGGCGGTGGTATCCGTTTTTTTGCGGTGTCCCGAACGGTGTTCCGGTATCTGGAACGCGTGTACAACCACAACACGGTACTGCAGCTACTCACCGATATTCGGGTGGCCCTGTTTGACCGATTGGCGGCCCGGCCACGAACAGAGCGCAGTTCCCGTTCCGGCGCGCAGTGGCTTTCCCGGCTCACAGCCGATGTCGATGCGCTGGACACGCTTTATCTCAGGCTGATTGCCCCCGCCGCCCTGGCAGCCGTGGTTACCCTGCTGCTTGCCGCAATGGCGTGGTTACTGTTTGATGGTGTTGTGGCGCTGATTCTGGTGGTGATTCTGTCGCTTTCGTTCCTCCTGTCCACCTGGCTGGTGTATCTACGAACTTACGCTGCCTCCGGACAGTTGAGCGATCAGCAGGAAAGCCTGCGAGGCGAACTGGTTGAGCATCTTGAAGGCTTTGCGGAACTTACCGCCGCTGGCCGCACGGGTAAGCACACAGCCCGGCTGATGCGTCGAAGCGTAGAACTTTCCAGGGATCAGGCCCGGATCGACAGCCGAACCGGCTGGCATCAGGCTGGCTCTCATCTGCTGATCAATGTCGCGGCGGTGGCAGCCTTGTGGCTGGGCTTCCGCCTGTTCGAGCAAGGCACTCTGAGCGGCCCGGTACTGGTTCTCCTGCCCATTGCCCTGCTGGGCCTGGCCGAAGTCTACGCCATGCTCCCGGATGCCTTTGGCAAACTGGGAGCGACTCGTGCTGCTGCGCGCCGCCTGAACTCCGACCACGGTCTGGAAAGGGCCGCGGCATCACCCGCTGGTTCTGCTGGCGAACTGCCGGAGGGCTTCTCTCTTCAGGCCTGCGATATCACCGTGGGTTACGCGGGTTATTCGCCCTTACTCAGCCACTTCACGCTGACGCTTCGCCCGGGCGACACCGTGGGTATCGTTGGCGTCTCCGGCAGTGGCAAATCCACCCTGGCAGATACCCTGGCCGGGCTGGCAGAGCCATGCCGGGGAGAACGTCATTCCCTGCCCTGCGCCTACCTCACGCAAGCGACCGTGGTGTTTGAAGACACCGTGAAAGCGAACCTTCAGTTGGCAAACCCCAACGCCGGGGACGGTGATATGTGGCGGGTACTGGAGATAGTCGAACTGGCGGAACGGTTCGCCCAGGACGCTGAAGGATTGGGTACCTGGCTGGGCAGCGCCGGCAACCGTTTATCTGGCGGGGAGGCCCGGCGCCTGGTGCTGGCCAGGGTTTTACTGAGTCAGGCACCCGTGGTGATTCTGGATGAGCCTTTCACTGGTGTGGACGAGGCAACCCGTAAACGGATTTCGCCCCAGATCAGCCGTTGGCTGCAGGGGCGCACCGTGGTGTGTCTCGGACACGGGCCGGACGCCCTGCTGCCCTCTGATCGTATTCTGCACCTGGGTTGATCAGCGGGTTTCGACCACTTCAAACGTCAGACCGGCATTAGCCTGCAGGCGCTCGAGCAATTTGCCATCGAGCGCCGAGGCCGGTGTCCAGAAGCCACCTTTGACGTCCTCTTTCACATCAAAGGCCAGACACAGACCGGCTTCACCAAGCATTTTTGATGTCGAGCCGTAACCCGGGTCGCGATCGCCCGTCACCTTGGTGATCATGGTCTTGCCATCGGTGGTTTTGCCCACGAAACGCAGGTCGTAGAAACCTTTCTCCTGATCGTCCGGGCTTGGGCCCTCCCCGGGCTTGGGTACCAGCTTTTCCACCACCCAACGTGTTGGCTTGATGGCGGACGCGGTGAAGAACGCACCCAGCGCACCCACCATACCGTAAGCGGTCAGGCGGCCTTTGGTGCCCTTGCCCGTCATGATGGCTTCGTCGTAGGTGAACTCTTTGCCGTAGCGGGCACCCTGCAACGCATTGGAGCGGTGCACCACACGGGTGTTGATGGCCCCCATCACAAACGGGGCCAGCCAGGCGTTGAAGTTCTTGTCAAACTCAGCAGATTTCAGGCTGGGCTGGCGTTTCTCGGAGCGATGCTCCGGCGGGCAGATGGAGAACGGATTGGCCAGTTCCTTGCGCAACTTGGGGTCGGCTCCGGCTTCCTTGGCCACGTTGATCATGGAAGCCACCGTGCCGCCAGAAAGGCCGCCCTTGGCGACTTTCACCCTCATGCGCACGTCCTGGCAGGGTTTGCCAAAGGTTGCTTCCGATTGCTGCTGCAGGAACCAAACGCCCATATCGGAAGGAATCGAGTCAAAGCCGCAGCAATGCACAATCCGTGCACCGCTTTCTTTAGCCTTGGCCTCGTACCGCTCAATCATCCGACGGATCCATTGTACTTCACCAGTGAGGTCGCAATAGTCCGTACCTGTCTCTGCGCAGACTTTTACCAGAGTTTCGCCGAAAAGAGCGTAAGGGCCCACGGTTGAGATGACCACTCGCGTCTGGCCGCACAGATCGCGCAGCGCAGGCTCGTCTGCTGCATCCGCCAGAATTACCGGTAGTGATGCGGCGCCTGCCCCCAGATCCGACTTGAGCTGGTTCAGCTTTCCTTCGGAGCGGCCGGCAATGGCCCATTTGACCTCCTTGTCTGCACCATAGTTTTCCAGAAGGTAGCGAGCCAGAATCTGGCCGACGAAACTGGTGGCACCGAACACGACAAGGTCATAGTTCGCAGCGGTGGTGTCTGTCATGGTCTGTCCTTGTTCAAACGAATGTATGAATGGATGGTAACAGGTTTATTCTGTGGTGCTACTTTCCCGTGAACTCGTGAACCGGCGTCGGGCCGGCCAATCGTTTGTCCTGTGGACTGCGGCACACTCTGCCCAGTCATTGAAGGAGGAGAGCCCCTTTGAGCGTCTTTCTGATTATTATCAGCCTGTTTCTTCTGGCTTTCAGCGCCCTGCTGGTCTGGCAAGTGCTTGAGCAGCGAAAGATGATCAAGCAAATGCTGGAAAGCGAGGATATCAGCGACACACATCAGGATCCTGAGCTGGTGCTTACGTTACGGGTACGGGATCCGATCGCCTTGGCCAAACGCGAATCCCGCACCGGACGGGTGCTGGCCGACCGCCTACCAGTAATGACCCGGAAAATGGTCTATCAGGAAGTGATGAAAGAGCTGGAGCGGGAGCTGGACGAGCGGGACATTGAGGTAGATATGCACATTGAGTATCGCTAGTACAAGAGCAACAGGAGCCCTGCCATGCTGTTACTGATCGTTAGCCTGATGTGTCTGGCCGGCAGCGCAATACTGTCGTTCGCTGCATTCCGGCTGTCCAATGGTAACCGGCGCGACCTGAGAATCCTGAATGCCCATCGAATAGGTGCCCTGAGCGCTATTCAGAAAAGCCGGATGGACCTGATGGAGGTTCGCAACCGCGCCCGGTTGCTGGAAGAAACGGTGTCCGGCGGCGCGACCGCAGTCGAGAAAGTCCACAAAGCCATCGCCAACACCACGTTTGGCCTGATTGACCTGTTTTCCCGGGACGATGAGTTCCGGGACAGCGCCCGCCGGATAAAGCAATCCCACCACCAGAAGAGCGAGCAGGTGTACAAAGCGGTGAGAACCTCTAACCGGGCACTGCATATCCTTGCCGATACGCTGATTATCGGCAAAGCGGAAAAGCGCATTGTCTCAAAAACAAAGAAGGCGCCCTGAGGCGCCTTCTTTTATTGAAACTTCAGAAAGTTACAGTACTTTCTTCAGTTCCTCTTCCAGCTGCGGAACTGCTTCGAACAGGTCTGCAACCAGGCCGTAGTCGGCCACCTGGAAGATCGGGGCTTCTTCGTCCTTGTTGATCGCAACGATCACCTTGGAATCAGACATACCCGCCAGGTGCTGGATGGCACCGGAGATACCAACCGCAACGTACAGCTGCGGAGCAACAATCTTACCGGTCTGACCAACCTGCATGTCGTTCGGCACGAAGCCGGCATCAACGGCGGCACGGGAAGCACCAACCGCAGCGCCCAGCAGATCAGCAACCTGCTCCAGCATCTTGAAGTTGTCGCCGTTCTGCATGCCACGGCCACCGGAGATAACGATACCGGCAGAGGCGAGGTCCGGACGATCAGACTGGGCTTTCTCTTCACCAACGAAGGAAGACAGGCCGGCGTCTTTTACCACGTCCAGCTGCTCAACAGAGGCAGAACCACCTTCAGCGGCTACCGGGTCGAAGGCGGTCGGACGAACCGTCACAACCTTGATGCTGTCGCTTGCCTTGACGGTCGCGATGGCGTTACCAGCGTAGATCGGACGCACGAAGGTGTCTTCGGATTCAACGCGGATAATGTCAGAAACCTGGGCAACGTCCAGCAGCGCAGCAACGCGCGGCATGAAGTCTTTACCGGTGGTACCGGCAGAAGTCAGGATGTGGCTGTAGCCCTTGCCTACTTCAGCAACCAGCTCGCCCAGGTTCTCACCCAGGAAATGACCGTACGCGGCGTTGTCTGCAACCAGTACCTTGTTCACGCCTTCTGCCTTGGCAGCGGCTTCAGCGACGGCGCCTACGTTCTCACCGGCAACCAGCACGTCGATGTCGCCACCGATGGCCTTGGCAGCCGCTACAACGTTCAGAGTAGCCTGTTTCAGGCTGCTGTTGTCGTGTTCAGCAATTACCAGGATGCTCATTTAGATCACCTTCGCTTCGTTCTTCAGTTTATCCACCAGCTCAGCTACGTCTGCCACCTTGATACCAGCCTGGCGTGCAGCCGGGGCTTCGACCTTCAGGGTGGTCAGGCGCGGGGCGATTTCAACACCCAGATCGGCGGGGCTCATGGCGTCCAGCGGCTTCTTCTTGGCCTTCATGATGTTCGGCAGAGAAGCGTAACGCGGCTCGTTCAGACGCAGGTCAGTGGTAACAACCGCCGGCAGGTTCAGGGCAACTGTCATCAGACCGCCGTCTACTTCGCGGGTTACGTTAACCTTGTCACCGTCAACAACCACTTCGGAAGCGAAAGTGCCCTGGCCCATGCCAGTCAGAGCGGCCAGCATCTGGCCAGTCTGGTTGTTGTCGGAATCGATGGACTGCTTGCCAAGAATAACCAGCTTGGGCTCTTCTTTCTCAACAACCGCCTTCAGCAGCTTGGCCGCTTCGAGGGACTGAACTTCTTCGTCAGTCTCGATGTGGATACCACGGTCAGCACCCAGAGCCAGAGCAGTACGGATCTGCTCCTGAGAAGCCTTCGGGCCAATGGATACAACAACGATTTCACTGGCAACGCCCTTCTCTTTCAGACGAACCGCTTCTTCAACTGCGATTTCGCAGAACGGGTTCATTGCCATCTTGACGTTGGCGAGATCAACGCCGGTGTTGTCCGGCTTGACGCGCACCTTCACGTTGTAGTCGATAACTCGTTTTACAGCGACCAGAACCTTCATAGATTCCTCGTTCTTCTACGATGGATTTAATGAGTCTTCACAGTCAAAGGACCGGGTTGACCCGACCTGACAATGAGACGATACTAAAAATCGACTCAAAACACACTATATTTCGGTGTATACGTACAATGCCAAAGGTTAGTGCAGATTTCAAACAAACGTTTGTTTGATTCTTCAAATGCGTTATCCTTTCGGGACAAAGAGCCGTTTTGAGCGGTTTCGGGCTGTCGTCTATACGCATTTTTACCGGTATGATGGCGCCCCTGATGAGGCCTGCGGGCAAACAATATCCATTAAAAGCTGTTTGAGGAGACCAACGTGGAACGCGAATCGATGGAATTTGATGTTCTGATCGTCGGCGGCGGCCCTGCGGGCCTGTCGGCAGCCTGCCGCGTCATGCAACTGGCGCAGGAAGCCGGCGAGGAACTGACCGTTTGTGTGGTTGAAAAAGGTTCTGAGATCGGCGCGCACATCCTCGCCGGCACCGTATTCGAGCCCACGGCCCTGAACGAACTCTTCCCGGACTGGAAAGAGAAAGGCGCCCCCCTGAACACCCCGGTTACCCGGGACGATATTTTCCTGCTGAAGAATCAGGAAAAGGCCACCAAGGTACCCAATGCCTTTGTGCCCAAGAACATGCACAACCACGGCAACTACATCATCAGCCTGGGCAACCTGTGCCGCTGGCTGGCTGAGCAGGCCGAACAGCTGGGCGTTGAAGTTTATCCAGGCTTTGCCGCCTCTGAAACCATCGTCGAAGATGGCCAGGTAAAAGGCATTATCACCGGTGATATGGGCGTTGCCCGTGATGGTTCCGAGAAAGACGGCTACATGCCGGGTATGGAACTGCGCGCCAAGTACACCCTGTTTACTGAAGGCTGTCGCGGTCATCTGGGCAAGCGCCTGATCAACGACTTCAAGCTGGACGAAGGCAAGGATCCGCAGCACTACGGTATCGGCATCAAAGAGCTGTGGGACATCGACCCGGCCAAACACGAGCCCGGCCTGGTTGTTCACACCACCGGCTGGCCACTGAACGAATCCGGCTCTACCGGCGGCTCTTTCCTGTATCACCTGGAAAACGGTCAGGTTTATGTTGGTCTGATCACCGATCTTTCCTACAGCAACCCGCACCTGAGCCCGTTCGAGGAATTCCAGCGTCTCAAGTACCATCCGGAGATCAAGAAATACCTGGAAGGCGGCAAGCGTGTTGCCTACGGCGCACGTGCTATCGCCAAGGGTGGCTATAACGCCCTGCCGAAGATGAGCTTCCCGGGCGGCCTGCTGCTGGGTTGTGATGCCGGTACCCTTAACAGCTCCAAGATCAAAGGCTCCCACACCGCCATGAAATCTGGCCTGCTGGGCGCTGAAGCTGTATTCGAAGCTCTCAAGGAAGGCAAATCCGGTGAGGAAATCACCAGCTTCCAGAAGCGTTTCGAAGACAGCTGGCTGTACAAGGAGCTTTACGCCGAGCGTAACTTTGGCCCGGCCATGCACAAGTTCGGCAACATTGTCGGCGGTGCCATCGCCTTCTTCGAGCAGAACATTCTGCGCGGCAGCCTGCCGATCACCTTCCACGACACCACTCCGGACTACGCCACCCTGAAGCCGGCGTCTGAGTGCAAGAAGATCGACTATCCGAAGCCGGATAACAAGCTGACGTTTGACCGCCTGTCCTCGGTGTTCATTTCCAACACCAACCATGAGGAAGATCAGCCGGTTCACCTGAAGCTGACGGACCCGGAAATTCCGCTCAAGGAAAACCTGCCGAAGTACGACGAGCCAGCGCAGCGTTACTGTCCGGCGGGCGTGTACGAAGTGGTAGAGAAAGACGACGGCAGCGGCAAGAAGTTCCAGATCAACGCCCAGAACTGTGTTCACTGCAAGACCTGTGACATCAAGGATCCTGCCCAGAACATCACCTGGGTAACGCCGGAAGGCGGCGGTGGTCCGAACTACCCGAACATGTGATCCACGATCACTGTTTCAGAAAACCGGGGCAAGCCCCGGTTTTTTTATGCCCGCAGATTATTCCGGGCATAAAAAAACGGCCCCCGAAGGTGCCGTTTTCTGATCAACCATCAGAAGGCATATCAGTGCACGTGGCCGTGCTCTTGCTCTTCGTCGGTTGCTTCGCGGGTTTCTACCACTTCAACGTCGAAGTGCAGAGTCTGGCCCGCCAGCGGGTGGTTGGCATCGATGGTAACGGTTTCGTCGCCAACTTCTACCACGCGAACGACCTGGGGGCCGCCCGGAGTCTGTGCCTGGAACTGCATGCCTGGCTCGATGGTGTCTACGCCCTCGAAAGCAGAGCGCGGAACCGGCTGGATGAGCTCTTCGTTTACTTCACCGTAGCCTTCAGCTGGCTCTACGGAAACTTTAACCTGGTCGCCAGCGTTCTTCTCGGTCAGCGCACTTTCCAGTCCGCCGATGATGTTCTGTGCACCTTCCAGGTATGCCAGGGGCTCACGGCCTTCTACGCGGGAGGAATCGAGTTGCTCTCCCTGGTCGTTAGTGAGCGTGTAATGGATGGTGACAACACGAGGTTGGGCCATGTGATCTCCTTGCGTGTCGCAATGACTGTGTATTTAGATTGTAGGCAATCGAAAGTGATCGTGAACAGCCAGACTGCACAGAGGGACTAACGACCACCGGGCCTCGTTAGAGAGCCAGGCTCGATAACAAGTAAGAAACCACAGTTTAACAAGTGACAGACTGCGTTTTCTACCTTATTCATTGGGGTGGTCAGGCGCTTTTCAACCGCCTCGCCCGATTTCCCAGAATTTTCCGTGACTAAGCACCCCGTACACGGTTTTTCCCGCCGCTTCGGTTTCCTCGGCCAGTTCGGCGAGGTCATAGAACGCCGAGGTAACCAGCCGGGCTTCAACACCGTGGCGTACCTGAATAACTGGCCGAGGTTCGCCAGTCTCAGGGTAAGAGCCAACATGTAATCGGTGTTGCTCGCCAATCTCCAGGGTTTCGCCCATGTTGGTGGCCAGGGTAATAACCTGCTCCGCGCCCTCGCCTTTCACCTCCAGACCATGGGCCAGCAGTGGTGCGTCCTCAACCTGGATACGCCATTTCTCGACCGGCGTAACCAGGTAGTACTCGCCATCGCTTTCCCGCCTGAGAATGGTAGAGAACAGCTTTACCGTGGCCTCCCGGGCGATGGGCTCACCTTTGAAGACCCACTGGCCATCGCGGGTGATCACCAGATCCATATCGCCGGAAAGTTCGGGGTGCCATTTATCCAGCGGTGGCAGATCCCTGCTCTTGCCAGCGTCCTCGAGGGATTTGGCAATGTCATCGGGTGTCCGGTTCATCGTTTTCTCCCTGATCAGAGCCCACGCATCCATTCTTCCCGCAAAGGCACGGCGCCGGGCTGGGTAATGGCCATGTTTACCTGCTGCAGCAGGCGATCTTTATCGCGGCCCAATGTACCTTTGAGCACGAGGTAATTGGAGGCGTGATCGCTGCGGAAAATAGTGTTATCCAGTTCCAGGTGTTCCAGGAACAAACGTATTTCCTCGAACAGGGCCTGCTGGCCCAGGGGCACGAAATCTGCCCCGAAGCCCTCGCGGAATCGCTCTTCACCCTGCGGGAAGCTGACCACAAGGGTCGACAGGTAATCGGGCTGGGTTTCATTGCAGAGTGCGGCGGTGTTAATGGCATGCTGCCATGACAGAGCTTCACCACCCAGACCATTGAGCACCATCACCGAGCTCACCAGGCCCGCTTCACGAATCTTCACCAGGGCCGACCGGGTGGATTCCCAGGTTTCACCTTTGTTCACGCGCCGCAGAATCTCGTCGTCGCCGGATTCCATGCCCACATAGAGGATTTTCAGGCCGGCTTCCCGGAGCTGCGCCAGTTCTTCAACGGACTTTTTCGCCAGGTTTCGTGGCAGGCAGTAGCTGGAAACCCGTTCCAGGCCGGGAAAGGCTCGCTTCAAGTCAGCGATTATTTCCAGCAAGCGCCGGGTGGGCAGCACCATGGCGTCTCCATCGGCCAGGAATACCCGGCGGACGTCTCCAAATGCCGCTGCCGCTTTCTCGATGTCTGCCCTGATGTCTTCGGGCTTTCGAGCCCGGAATTTCTTCTGGGGCTGAGTATACATCTCACAGAAGGTGCACTGGTTCCAGGAACAGCCATTAGTCACCGGCAGAATCAGCGATTTGGCCTCGCTGGGCGGCCGGAAGACCGGCTCAATGTAATCAATGGGAAAACTGTACATAGGTTCGTTCAGTATCAGAAATGAGTGATGTACTGGTTAGATCAGGGCAGAAACTGGGCTTTCAAGTCGGCGCAGCCTGGCCCCACTACAGGCATATCCAGCAGTACAGCCTGAGACGTCATAAAGGGAATGCCCTGCCGATGGCCATCCACCAACAGAGTGGAGAAGCTACCCACGAATGGCATGTGGGAAACCAGCATCAATGGTGAAACCTGGTTGTCCAGAAGCTCATCCAGACAACGGCCAGGGTCATCATTGGGTGTGATAAAGGCTTTTTCCTGGACCGGGCAATTCAGCACTTCCGCCACAATCGCGGCGGTTTGCCGGGCCCGAACATAGGGGCTGGACCAGATCTGGGCGGGACGCCACGGGGAAGAGGCAATTTGCGCCGCCACGGCTGCCACGCCGCGGCGACCCGCCTCGGTCAGCTCACGCTCCTGATCCAGCGAATGCCAGCCGGCCTCACCATGGCGCATAACAATCAGATGCACGTGCCTCTCCTTCCGGATGACAATCCCGGGTCACTGGGTAATGGTGCGCGGCAGAATGAACTCCACATCAGAGTTCTGCACGGCCATCATCAGGCTGTTGATCACTGCATTGATGGAAGCGCTTTCATAGAGAATCTCGTAAAGCCCCCGTACCAGAGGCATGTAGATGCCAATAGCCTCAGATTTTTCCCGTACCAGTTTCAGGGTATAGATACCTTCGGCCACCTGCCCCAGCTCCTGCACGGCTTCTTCCAGCTTCTGGCCCTTGCCAATGGCGTAACCAACCCGGAAATTCCGGCTTTTGCTGGAGGTACAGGTGGCAATCAGGTCGCCAACACCTGCAAGGCCCATAAAGGTCATCGGGTTGGCGCCAAGGCTAACCGCGAAACGGCTCATTTCGGCCAGGCCACGGGTAATCAGCATGGCTTTCGCATTCTCGCCCATGTTCAGGGCCGATGCCAGGCCGGCAACAATGGCGTAGATATTCTTGAGTGCGCCGGCCAGTTCCACACCGTAGACATCAACATTGGCGTAAACCCGAAAGTATTCGCAGCCCAGCAGTTCCTGCACTGTGCGGCGCACATCCGGGTCTTTTGCTGCGATCACGGTGGCGGTCAGTTCCCGGTTGACGATCTCGCCAGCCAGGTTCGGCCCGCTCAGAACACCGGAGCGACACCTGGGAAGCTCCTCCAGCAGGATTTCGCTCATCAATTTAAAACCGTGCTCTTCGATGCCTTTGGTCAGGCTGACGACGATCTGGCCATCGCGGAATTCGCTGCTGTGTTCGCGAATGACCGACCGAAACGCTTTCGATGGGATCGCAACCAGCACAATCTCCGCCTTGCGCACCGCCTCGGCCAGGTCGGTTGTTGGCTGAATATCACCCTGAAGGGTAACGGCGGGCATATACCGGCGATTAATGCGGGTGCTGCGTATTTCCTCTGCCTGTGCTTCATCGCGCATCCAGAAATGCACAACGTGGCCGTTCTCGCCCAGTACTTTTGCCATGGCAGTACCGAAACTGCCGCCACCAAGTACTGCCACATCGTAGGAATTCGCCCCGTGATTACCGGGCGTCGGGTTATCAGGCATAAACGTTCCGTTCTGTTTCTGTCAGGGCCGGGCCCGGTGCAGGACTGGCTTTTCAGCCAGTTTCCTCGCATTCCAGGGCCCGTACCAGATTCTTGAATTCTTCCCTGTTCCGGCTATTCATGCCCATCAGTACTTTATGGGCATCAAGAACTTTATCGCGAACCTGCTGCTCGCTCGCCTTGAGCACGGGGATTTCTTCGAGTTCTTCAATTCGGGAAGCTGGCTCACGGACAATAATGAAAATCTTGTCGAAGCCCATGGACGTAATAATGCGGGTGATATCGGGGTTGGTGGAAATCAGCGT
Organism: Marinobacter sp. tcs-11; assembly: GCF_002049515.1. Lineage (NCBI taxonomy): Bacteria > Pseudomonadati > Pseudomonadota > Gammaproteobacteria > Pseudomonadales > Marinobacteraceae > Marinobacter > Marinobacter sp. tcs-11. The sequence goes on from NZ_LLYU01000007.1 coordinate 57,623, forward strand.
TGGCAGAAAATGACTTTGTTTCTGCGCCGCCAGCGCAATCTTGGCCAGCAGGCCAAGCGTTGTGCTGTCGATGATTTCGGTCTCGGTGAGATCGATAACCACGGTTTTGAATGCCGGATCACGGGTTATGGACTCAACCAGATTGTCCAGCGTCGAACACAGGTTCAGCCGGATTTCCCCAATAAACTTCAGGACGTATATTCCCTGCTGTTCTGCTTGCAGGATTTTATAACCAGCCATTTTTCACACTGCCACTAAGTCGACGACGTGTTATCTGACCCGTTTATGGTATCAGTTACCGATACTATCGCGATATCGTCAGGCAGCTCCGAGATCTTATCCAGCCCCAGAGCGTCGCTCAGCGATGCGATAGTGTGACTACCTCCTGAAACGAGTTCAAGTAGTCTGTTCTCCTTTTCATCCAGAGATTTGGCCGGGATCACTTCCAACAGGCCATCAGAGAACAACAAAAGCCGGAATGGTCGGTCCAGCTTCACCTGGTAAAGTTCCCATTCCGGCGTTTCGAACAGCCCTACCGGCAGCCCGCTGCCTTCCAGAAAACGGGTTTCACCATCCTCAAACGACAGGATGGGCATGGGGAAATGCGCCCCGACCGCATAACTCAATGTACGTTCCGTTGTTGAAATAATGCCTACAAACACGGTGACATGCTTGCCAAGCCCGGTATCCAACAGCTCCGAATTAATGCGCTCCAGGAAACGTTCCGGGTGCAGGATGTCGTCACTGGACTGGCGCCGGAGATTCCGCTGCAAACGATTTGTAAGGTTTCGCAGTAACACGGTAACGAACGCGGAACTGGCGCCATGGCCTGAAACGTCGGCGATATAAACGAGGACCTTGTCTTCACTGATGCGAAAATAGTCGAGAAAATCGCCACTGAGATACAGGGACGGCTTGATGAGGTAATCCACACTGAGCCCGGAAAGCGTGAGCTGATGGTCTGGCAGCATTTTAAGCTGCACCTTGCGGCCGGCATTCTGATCGGCCCTTAGCTCGGCAATACCGTTGCGCAAGTCCCGGTTGGCTTCTTCCAGTTCCTGCCGGTACAACTGGTTCAGGCGGTTTACCCTGACCCGGTCAAACAACTTTCCGATAACATCGTCCAGTGCGTTACGGTCGTCATTGCAGGGTTTGAGCACCACATCGGCGGCTCCGGCCCGCATGGCCTGGACCACATCGGCACTGGACTGGCTGCTGGTGCAGGCCACTATCGGCGTGAAACTTTCTGTTTCATCAAGGCGCCGGGACAGGTCTCTGATGGCCTCTGGAGGGAGATCTGCAAAGATCACATCCGGGATATTGTCGTCGAACAATCCTCGGGCAGCGTTTACCCCCGCTGCACCAGTTACGTAAAACCCCCGCGCCTCCAGGTAACGGGACAGATCGGCTCGGGCCTGTTCATCGGCGTCAATTATCAGAATGCGCTCGGTGCGCGAGGTCATGTTGGCTGCCCTAAACTACCAGCGGTAAAGAAAAAAGGCTTTATATGGCCTATTCTGGCATGCCCCTGTGATATAACAAGGCCGCAATCATCATTTTGGGAGAATTGTAACCATGAGACGTGCCGTTAACGATCTGCTCGGAGCCTATGACAAACTGATCATGGACCCGGTGCATGGCGGTATCCCGCTCTACCGGCACGAAATCCAGGTGATTGACCATCCACTGTTTCAGCGCTTGCGTAACATCTGCCAGAACGACATTCTGAGCCTGGTTTTCCCCGGCGCCACCCATTCCCGTTTCCTGCACAGCATCGGGGTGATGCATGTGGGCACACGGATGTTCCGGGCCATGATCGATGCATACCTTCGGGAACGGCAGCTGAGTGAGCAGACCGATCTCAGCCTGAGCCAGCTCGATGCCATCGATTACCTGGCCAAGACCATCCGCCTTGGCTGCTTGCTGCACGACAGCGGACACTCCAGTTTCTCCCATCAGTTCACCCAGGCCCGGAAGATTCGCGACCTGATGTCTCGCCCTGAACGGTTCCGGGATTTGTGGGAAGGTGTTGACTATTCGGCCTACCAGGCCAGTGAACCGGAAGAGCTGGAGCATGAACACTACTCTGTTCGAGTCGCCCATGACGTACTCTCGTCTGTGGATCTGGAGAGCGCCGGGCTGGCTGCCATCGATGTCATCGGCATTATGGAAACCACCGATGTTACGCCCAGCGAAACCTTCTGCCGCCACGCCCAGACGTTCTGGGAATTTATCGCTGGTGATGATGCCATTGCCGGCACTATCCCGCCCCGGGATGTACCGCAGTTGGTGATGGGCCTGCTGTCATCCATAGTTTCGGGGGAAATTGATGCCGACCGGGCCGATTATATGTTGCGGGACGGCTTCCACAGCTCGGTCACCATCGGCGGTTTCAATCTCGATCACCTGCTGAGCAACCTGCGGTTCGGCTGGGACGTTTCTGAACCCTGGATGGGGCTTGCGATTACCCAGAAAGGCCTGGGCGCCCTGGAAGACTTCGTGTACAGCCGCCACCAGATGTACCGCAAGGTATATGCGCACAAGACCGCTCTGGGCTTCGACTGGTTGCTGCGTGAGGCCATTAACGAAGTGCTGGAGGACCCGGAAAGCTTCGACTGGGTGGATACCTGCCTGAGCAACATGAAATGGTTTGCCGAGCTGACCGACAACTTTTTCTGGGAAGCCTTCCGCAAGGTTGCCCGCCGGGAACCGAGGAGCTACTCGTTCTGCATCGTGAACCGTGTGAAGCTGGACCACGTCGACACGCGAGAGAATCTGGACAAGACTGAAATCCTGAATCACAGCCGCTGGCTGGCATCGGAACTGGGCATTAACCCGGACAACGTGGTGACCTGCTCCATGAAGGCCCGCTTCTCGAACATTCAGGACAACTTCAACGGCATCAAGGTCTTGGTGAAAAACCCGATCACCCGGGAGCGAAGCCTGCGAAAAATCACCGAGGTGAGTGCCTTCTTCTCAAAATTCGGCGACGGCACCATCACCCATTTCTACCGGCGGCCGGAGGTCGCAGAAAAAGCTCCCTCCGACCTGACTGAGTAGCCGCAATTACTGATCAGAGCTCTGGCCCATTGCCTGCACCAGTTGCGAGGCGCTTTCCCAGGCGCCTTCAACCCGACCGCCCGCCAGCCAGTCGCCTGCCAGGCCAATGCCGGCAATGTGGTCGAACAGGTAGCCAGGATTATCGGCGGCTTCCGAGCGTGCGTACAGCCAACGGTGAGGTACCCAGTCATCCGGAGCCTCTTCATGCCCGGTCAGCACCCTGAATTCCGCCAGCAGAGCTTCAGCAATGCATTCCGGGGCGTCATCCACGTGCTGATGTGTCCACTCGGGGTTCGCGTGCAGCACCCACCACTGGCCCTTGTCTTCCCGGCCGGGTTTGGAGGAGTTGTTGGCCACCCAGAACAACACGTCGGAGTTGGGGCGCGCAGCATCAAACGGGAAATCAACGGGACGATTAAAATGGGCAGCTACCGCCCAGCAAGGCAGGATATTATCCACGTGCTCCGCCAGCCCTTCCGCCATCGCTTCAAGCCCGCTGTCCCGCAACAGTTCCTGAGCCTGCGCCGGTGGCGCCGTGATCACGACCTGATCAAAGCCGTCGTAGTGCTGCCCATCGGTACCGGTGAGCTGCCATTTCGAATCTTCTTTCGACAATCGGACGATTCGAACACCGGATGCCAGCGTAATGTGTTCAGAAAGAGCCCGGGAAATGGCCGTCATTCGCGGAGTACCAACAAACCGGTGTTCCTCCGGAAACGCCTGCCAGCTGGCCCCTTCCGTCTGATAGCCGAACCGGGCATTCCAGCTCTGGTAGCTCCGGGGCCCGGCCCAGCGATCCAGAAACCGGGTGAAGCCGGGATTACGGGACGTGAAGTACTGGGCGCCGATATCGGCGGATCCGTTCGCCACGCGTTTGGACGCCAGACGACCACCGGGGCCGCGACTCTTCTCGAATACCCGGACATTATGGCCCGAATCGCCAAGAAGAATTGCGGTCGTCAGCCCCGCCAGCCCTGAACCAATAACCGCGATGCTGCGTATTGATGTGGTGTCTGATGTTACTTCACGCATGGTTGTATATGACCCGAGTAAATAGTTGGTTAACAAACATTCTGAGATGGTTCGATTCCGAAGCTGGATCAGATCACCTGGATACGGACTCCCGAGCCTTTAACTGGGTACGAGTCCTGCCCTTCATCGCTCTCCACCTTGCCTGTTTGCTGGCACTTTACACCGGCGTCAGTACTTTCGCAGTGGTTTTTGCCGTTGCGTTTTTCCTGGTAAGGATGTTCGCGATCACGGGCTTCTACCATCGGTATTTCTCCCACAAAACCTTCAAAACCAGCCGGCCTGCGCAGTTCGCATTTGCCATTCTGGGGGCCAGCGCGGCTCAGCGGGGTCCCTTGTGGTGGGCCGCGCACCACCGGCACCATCACCAACACTCGGACAACGAGCAGGATCTGCACTCACCACACCAGGGTGGGTTCTGGTGGTCCCATATGGGATGGTTCACCTGTGATGCGGGCTTTGCGATGGATGAACGCAGGGTGCGCGACTGGCTGAAATTCCCGGAACTCAGGTTCATCAACCGTTTTGACTCTCTGATACCCGCTGCGTTCGCGGTCGCTATTTACCTGTTTGGCGAGGCACTGGCCCTGTGGGCCCCCGAGCTCGGCACCAACGGGCTTCAGCTCCTGGTATGGGGTTTCTTCATATCAACCGTGGTGCTTTTTCACGCGACGGTTTCGATCAACTCCCTGTCACACGTCTGGGGTAAAAGACGGTTTGAGACCGATGACGACAGCCGCAACAATTTCTGGCTGGCTCTGATCACCCTGGGCGAGGGCTGGCACAATAACCACCACCGCTGGCCGCAATCGGTACGCCAGGGTTTCCGCTGGTACGAAATTGATGTCACCTGGTACGGCCTGTGGTTGCTTTCCAAGCTGGGCATCATCTGGGATCTCAATCCGATTCCGGCTCATATTCAGAAAGAGACCCGGAAACTGGACCACAAGAGGAGGAACCGCTCATGACGACGTCTGCCTCTGCCATTGAAGTCGGGGCACCGGATTCCGGATTGCCCGTGGTACTGGAACGTTTCTGTTCGCTGTATAACGCACTGGACAAAGGCAATCTCAACAAGCTCCAGCAGGTATACGGCGAGGATATCGAGTTTCAGGATCCTTTTGGTCGGGTACATGGCCTTGATCAGCTAACCGAATACATGGCGAGCGCCTACGGCAACGTTATCCGCTGCCAGTTCCGTTTCCACGAGCCGGTCATTCAGGAATGCTGGTGCAGCCTGCCCTGGGTGATGGAGCTTCAGCACAAGCGTGTTCGCGGCGGCAAGCCGGTGTTTGTGGAGGGTATCAGCCATCTGGAGATCCGGGACGGAAAAGTTCGTTATCACCGGGACTATTTCGACGCCGGCCAGCTTTTATATGAGAACCTGCCGGTGCTCGGCCGCATGATTCGCTGGGTTAAGGAGCAGGCAGGATGAGCCAATTACTGACGTCACCCAGCAACATCTGGTTAACCGGTGCCTCATCCGGTATTGGCGAAGCGCTGGTTCACGAACTCGCCGGTGCCGGTCACAAACTGATTGTGACCGGCCGCCGGCAGGAGCCATTGGATGAGCTGTTGCAAACCTTCCCGAACCAGATAGCCGCCGCCGCTGCGGACACCACCAGCAAGAATGACTTGCAGGGGGTCAAGTCGCAGCTTGACCACTTTGGCGACCTGGACATGGTCATTCTGAACGCCGGTACCTGTGAGTATCTGGAAGTCGCGGACTACAACAGCGATGTCATTGCCAACAACGTGACCACCAACGTGATCGGCACAGCACGCTGCCTGGATTTTGCCCTGCCGGCGCTGCGGGCGACCCGTGCCAAAGGTAAACCGGCGACGCTGGTGATTGTGAGTTCCTCGGCGTGGTGGTTTCCGTTCGGGCGTGCTGAGGGCTATGGCGCCTCCAAGGCGGCACTTACCTACTTTGCCCAGTCACTGAGAGCTGATCTGGCGGCCGAGGGGATTCGGGTGGTGGTGGTATCCCCGGGGTTTGTCAAAACGCCATTGACGGACCGAAACGATTTTCCCATGCCGTTCATCATCTCAGCCGGGGATGCGGCTAGACGAATCCGCACAGGGCTTGAGAAAGGCCGGAACGAAATCGCGTTCCCGAAACGCTTTACCTGGTCCCTGAAGCTGCTAGCCGCCCTGCCCCAGGGAGTCATCGACCGCATGGCCGCCTCCATGGCCCGTAAAACCGATCATTGAAGTTTGACCACAGGAAATACCTTGCATGAATCAGGAACGTCAGCGAATTGCCGTGATTGGCGCTGGAGTATCAGGTTTAACAGCCGCCTGGCTGCTGGCCGACAAGCACGATGTGCATCTGTTTGAAGCCGGCGACTATGCCGGAGGCCACACCAACACGGAACAGTTTGAAGCTGGTGGTCGCACCTGGCCGGTGAATACCGGTTTTATTGTGTTCAACGACTGGACCTACCCCAACTTCATCAAGTTGATGGATCGGCTCGGGGTGGCCTCTGAAGTGAGCAACATGAGTTTCAGCGTGGACTGCCATGCCAGTGGACTGCAGTACAACGGCACCAGTCTGAACACCCTGTTCGCCCAGCGCCGGAATCTGTTTAATCTGAATTTCCTGAAAATGATCCGGGAGATTCTCCGGTTCAATAAGGAAACCCGTGCCGACCTGGCCGCCGCCACGATTCCGGACGGCGAAACACTCGGGGAATATCTGAACCGCAACGGCTACAGCCGGTACTTCCGAAACTACTACATTGTCCCCATGGGCGCGGCTATCTGGTCTGCGCCGGAGATTGTGCTGGAACAGTTCCCAATCCGGTTTTTTCTACAATTTTTTAACAACCACGGCATGTTATCTGTGGATGACCGGCCCACCTGGCGAGTGATTTCCGGAGGTTCGGCTACCTACGTAAACCGGATGATGGACAAGCTGGGCGAACGCACCCATCTGAACAGCCCGGTAACTTCCGTAAAACGGGATGAGGAGGGCGTTACCCTGGTGGCCAACGGACAGGAACATCGTTTTGACCAGGTCATTTTCGGCTGCCACAGTGACCAGGCCCTGGCCATGCTGGACGACGCCACTGACGATGAGAGAAGCATCCTCGGAGCCATCGCATACCAGAAGAACGACGTGGTTCTGCACACGGACGCCAGCGTACTGCCCTCGAACCGTCTGGCTTGGGCCGCCTGGAATTACATGATCCCGGAACACAGCACGCAACCGGTTTCCGTAACCTACAACATGAAGGTTCTTCAGAACTTCGACGACGCTCCGGAAACCTTTTGCGTCACCCTGAACCGAAGCCGGGATATTAATCCGGAAAAGGTGATCAAACGGTTTGAATACGATCACCCCGTCTTCACTCTGGACGCCGTTGCCGCACAGGAGCGCTACGATGACATCGGTAACCGGAACCGCACCCACTTTTGCGGTGCCTACTGGTTCAATGGCTTCCACGAAGACGGTGTGCGCAGCGCACTGAGAGTTACCCGGGCATTCGGGGTGGAGCTCTGATTATGGCCAGTGAATGGCTGGAAGGCACCATAAGGCATCGGCGCAAGCTACCGGTTCAGCATGAGTTCAGCTACAACATCGGAATGCTCGCCCTCGACCTTGACGACTGGTCCACGGTAACCAGAACCAGTCCGTTTTTTTCCCTCGAACGTTTTAACTGGCTGGGGCTCTACCGGCGGGATTACCTTGACCCGGAAGTGCCCAGCCTGCGCCAGGCGGTATTCAACCGGGTTAAAAGCGCCACCGGCTGGGCTCCGGATGGGCCAATAGAGCTGGTTACCCACCCGCGCTACCTGGGCTACATTTTCAATCCGGTCAGCTTTTACCTGTGCTATGAAAGGGGCTGCAGGCCAGACGCCGGTGCCACCCCCCGTGTGATTGTCGCCCAGATTACCAACACCCCCTGGAAACAGCGCCATGTGTACTGCATGGAATGCACCCAGCCGGGGCCGGGCTCCGATAACGCCTGGCACACCGAGCGTTTTGCTTTCAGCAAACGCTTCCACGTTTCACCATTTAATGGCATGAATCAGCACTACCAGTGGCTGTTCAGTTTTCGCGGCAAGGACATGCGCGTTCACATGAATGTGGAAGAGGAAGGCCGCAAGCATTTTGATGCCACGCTGGTAGTCCAACGCACCCCTCTTGATCGTAAAACCCTGCACAGGAGCCTGAGACGGTTTCCCCTGGAAACCATCAAAGGCGTTGCCGGTATTTACTGGAATGCCCTGAAGCTGAAATTCAAAGGGGCCCCCTTTTACACCCACCCGGACAAACTCGATGCAACCGACAGCGCCTACCAGCGCGGTACCGAGGATCTGGGGCTGGATGTAACGGAAAAACCATCGGCACAACAAGACAACGCATTTGATTCGGCAGGAAGGGTAAGCTCATGGAGAACCTGAACACCTCGGTTGAACACCAGCGCACCGGAAACACGGGGCTTTCGTTGATCAGCCGTGTCGCAAAGCACCTGGCTTGCCAGCAACTGGCGCAGCTTGGTCATGGCAGGCTGGTGATCAGAGAGGCAGGAGGTGAGGACCTCGTATTCGGTGATGGCGATGACCGCTATCCGCAGGCCGAGTTAGTGATCCACAACCACAGCACCTGGCGGGATCTGGTGACCGGTGGCAGCATCGGTGCTGCCGAATCGTTTGTGGCAGGTGACTGGAGTTCACCAGATCTGACCGCCCTGCTTCGGTTCTTTACCCGCAATATCGACACCATGAACCGGTTTGAAGACCGGTTTGCCTGGATCAGCAAGCCAGCACTCAAGGCACTGCACTGGCTGAACCGCAACACCCCGGAAGGCTCCCGCAAGAACATCAGCGCCCACTACGATCTGGGCAATGACCTGTTCCGCCTGTTCCTGGACCCAACCATGATGTATTCCTCCGCCATTTACCCCCGCGAGGATGCAACCCTGGACGAAGCGGCCGTTCACAAGCTGGATACCATCTGCCGCAAGCTGGATTTAAGGCCGGAGGACCGGGTGGTGGAAATCGGTACTGGCTGGGGTGGCTTCGCCATTCACGCCGCCAAACACTATGGCTGCCATGTCACCACCACTACCATTTCCAGGGAGCAGCTGGAGCTGACCAAGGCGCGAGTGAAAGCGGAAGGCCTGGAAGACAAGATTACGCTGCTGTTCGACGACTACCGCGATCTGCAGGGGCAGTTCGACAAACTGGTGTCCATCGAGATGATCGAAGCCGTTGGCCCCCAGTTCCTGGACAGCTACCTGTCCCAAATCAGCCACCTGCTGAAGCCGGATGGCCTGGCGCTGATTCAGGCCATTAACATGCCGGAACAGCGTTACCACCGGGCATTGAAGAATGTGGATTTCATCCAGCGTTACATTTTCCCCGGCAGCTTTATCCCATCGTTTGGCGCTATTCTTGGCTCTATGAACCGGGGCTCAGACCTGGTACTGACCCATGCCGAAGACTTCGGCTTTCACTACGCCCGAACGCTGAGGGACTGGTGTGATCGGTTCATGGTGTGCCGTCAGGAACTGGAACAGCTGGGATACGACCAGGCCTTCCAGCGCCTGTGGCATTTCTATTTCGCGTACTGCGAAGCTGGCTTCAGCGAGCGGGCGATTGGCGTTGCCCATCTGGTCATGGCCAAGCCGGCCAACAAACGCGCGAATATTCTGAGTGTATGATCACTTCAAAAAACGCCCGTAACCTGCTGAACTTTATACTGTTCCAGACAGGCTGGCTGGCCTGCGTGCTGTACCCCGGGCTAGCTACGGTTGGGCTGATCCTGGTGTTCCTGGGGCTACATCTTGCTCTGGTCAGTCAACAGCGGTTTTCCGAACTGCAGTTTATTGGCTTTGGCGTGGTGCTCGGCGGACTGATGGATACATTCTGGTTCCGAACCGGGGTGCTGGCCCTGGATTCCGGAGAAGAGGTGCTGGCGGCCCCGCCCTGGCTCATCGCGATCTGGGCCATCTTCATGACCACCCTGTGTCATTCCCTGGGCTGGATTGGCCAGCGCCAGTGGTTGCCGTGGGCTCTGGCCCCCATTGCCGGCCCCTTTGCCTATTGGTCCGCCAGCCAGCTCGGTATAGTGGCGCTGCCGGACCTGACAGTTTCCCTGGTCGCCATGGCCGTCGGCTGGTTCGTCCTGTTTCCGTTGCTGCTGTTCATTCGCAAGGCCCTGTATACGGAGCTGGAAACATGAAACTCGCTGGTTCGACGGCCCTGACCGTATTCCTGGCAGCAGCCGCGTTTCCCGTGGCTGGCGAGGTATTTGAATTTTCAGGTACAGCCAAACAGGATGGGAAGGTGCTTTACCAGGAGGATCATCGAGTCGAAGGCACGTGTTCCGAAGGCGTCTTCGCCCCGGTTAATCACCAGGTTTCCTACCGGACTCCGGAAAGCCGCGACGAGTTTGCCAGCAAAATGCTGTCTTACAATAGCTCCCCATTCCGTCCGCAACTGGAATTCCGCCAGCCGACATTCGGAGAAGCTTTGACCATCACCTACCCGCAGGAGCAGGCACTCAACATCGTCTGGCAGAGTCCAGCGGGAGACACCCGCGAATTCATGGTCCCCTTTGACCAGAGCCTGGTGGTGGATTCAGGTTTTGATTACTTTGTCCGGGCAAACTGGGAACGCGTCCAACAAGGCGAGTCTGTGGAATTCCGGTTTCTGGCCCCCACCCGGGGCGATCACTACGGTTTTGTTCTGGAGCCAGCCACTTCTGTAAAGGTGAACGCAGAGGTGACCGTGCAGATCCGCCCCACAAGTCTGGTATTACGGTTTCTGGTGGATCCCATCGTGCTGGGCTATAGCTCAGACGGCGCACTGACCGACTATCTGGGGTTGACCAACATCCGGCAAGATGCCGAATCCAACCACATTGCCCACATTCGCTATCAGGTTGCCCGCTTGCCGGATTGTGAACTGACACGGTAATCCGGTCGCAGCTGCCAGACGGCACCCGGCCTGGGGTGTGTTAAACTCCGAAAAAATTTTTCCGGAGATTCTGCGCCCATGATGTTTGTGTCGTTCAATGTGAACAGTATCCGCACCCGCCTGCATCAGCTCGAAGCCGTGATTCAGCAGCTTAATCCGGATGTCATCGGTCTTCAGGAAACCAAGGTCACTGATGAGGAATTCCCGGTCGAGGCCATTCGCGAGCTCGGTTATCACGTTCACTTTCATGGCCAGAAAACCCACTACGGTGTTGCCCTGTTATCCCGCGCGGAGCCGGAAGAGGTCCTCAAAGGCTACCCCTCTGATGGTGAAGACTCCCAGCGGCGCCTGATTACCGGCCATTTCACCGTTAACGGCGAACCCCTGACCGTCATCAACGGTTATTTCCCCCAGGGGGAAAGCCGGGACCACCCTGTAAAGTTTCCTGCCAAGGAAAAGTTCTACGCCGACCTGATGGCCTACCTGGACCAACTGGCCAAGAAACCCGGCCATATTTTGGTAATGGGCGACATGAACATATCGCCCACAGACCGCGACATCGGCATTGGCGCCGACAATGCCAAACGCTGGTTGCGTTCGGGAAAATGCAGTTTCCTGCCGGAAGAGCGGGAATGGCTTGGGCAAGTTGAACAACGGGGCTTTACCGATGTATTCCGCCATCTGCACCCGGACGAAGCCAACACCTTCAGTTGGTTTGACTATCGCAGCAAAGGCTTTGAGCGTGACCCGAGGCGAGGCCTGCGCATTGACCTGATCATGGCCAGTGACAGCCTCCTGCCCAAGGCAAAAGCAGCTGGTGTGTCCTACGATATCCGGGCCATGGAGCGACCATCCGATCACTGCCCGGTGTGGGCCTCATTCGACCTCTGATTGACCGGGCCATTACGGATGAAGAAAGTCAAAACCAGGGATCGGATCCTCGACACCAGCCTGCTGCTGTTCAACAGCCTTGGGGAGCCCAACGTCACCACTCTGCTGATCTCTGATGAGCTGGAGATCAGCCCGGGCAACCTGTATTACCACTTCAAAAGCAAAGGCGATATCGTTGAGGAATTGTTCCGGGCCTATGAGGCAGAGATGCTGGATCTTCTGGCGGTGCCCGAGGAAGCAGACGTGCCCATGGACCAGTTCAGCTTCTTCCTGCATCTGCTGTTTGAAGCCGTGGCCCGCTACCGTTTCCTGTACCAGGATCTGGTCAACGTCCTGTCCCGTTACGATCAGCTTCAGGTTCGATTTCGCAGGATTCTCAAAAAGAAGGAATTGGCGTTCAACACGCTGTGTGAGAGTTTTCGCCGGCAAGGCATCATGAACATCGGTTCGGATGAACTGGCTTCGGTGTGTGAGCAGCTTACCCTGACGGTGTGTTACTGGAGTAGCTTCGACACGCTTTCGCATCTGGATGACCGGGAGTCAGTGGACCCGGGCCGCGGTGTCTATCAGATGTTGCACCTGTTGCTGCCCTACCTGAACGAAGAAGAACAGGAACAGGTCCGGCTCACCAGCCGGACCTATCTCTAGAGCTTATTCTTCCTCGTCGCGCGCAGTGTTCTGACCGCGCAGCCTGGACAGCTCACTTTCCAATGCCTCGATACGGCGCTCCATAGCTTCGATTTCTTCCCGGCGATGGATGCCGAGGCGACGGAGCGCGCCAGAAACCCGCTGGTCGAACATATGCTCGAGTTTGTCCCAGGTCCCGGTGGCCCGCTCACGAACCTCGCCTACCCGATCTTCCACGGTGCGGATCTGTTTCTCGACCACACCCCGGGTTTTGCTCTCCAGCTGTTCGCCTTCCTGAACCAGACGATCAAAGAACTTGCCGGCGTCCTCTTCCGCTTTGGTGTAGGCGCCAAGCCCAGCCAGCCAGATTTGCCGGGCGGAATCCTTGATCTTGCCCGCCAGTTGCGGATCATTTTCAGGATTTTTGTCGTCGTGCTCAGACATGCATACCTCATGGGAGTCGGGCATTAGCGGTAGCTGTCATTGTATTACAGCCGGGGCCGGATTGCAGTGGTGGCCCTGAGAACCGCATAACGAAAGGCCGCAGTATAACCACTGATGCAATATGAAAAAATGTTTTCAAACGAAAGCGCCTCTCACTTGAACTGTTCAAATTATGGTCAATACTTCCCAATACCGGCATCCCTGTTGATGTCGGTTTGTCTGGAAGTCTTTCATGGATACTACTCGCACGCCTCTGCCCGGCATTCCCTGCCGGGCTTTTTTTGTTATTATTTCTCCCCATTATATGGTTATTCCAAAACCGATATTTCGCGGGAGTCTATGAATGATTGATATTGCCTGGAGCCAGTTTACCCCTGGCGCTGCACTGACCGGCGGCCTGCTGATCGGCCTCGCCGCTGCAAGCTTCCTGCTTTTGAACGGCCGCATTGCAGGAATAAGTGGAATACTGGGTGGCCTGTTGGTGCCTGCCCGCCGCGATATACTCTGGCGGGTGGCTTTTCTCGCCGGGCTTGTAGGCACCCCAAGCCTGTGGCTGTTGTTTTCCGAGCTTCCACCCATTCAAGTTGACGCAGGTTACCCGGCTCTGATCCTCGCCGGATTGCTGGTGGGTATAGGTACTCGCTACGGCTCAGGCTGCACCAGTGGGCATGGTGTCTGTGGATTGTCTCGTCTGTCGCTTCGCTCACTGGTCGCAACCCTCAGTTTTATGGCAACAGGATTTATAACCGTATTTGTAATTCGCCACCTGATGGGAGCCTGAAAAATGAAATACTCTCTAACCTCACTTCTGGCAGGACTGATTTTCGGATCGGGCCTCATGGTGTCGGGTATGGCCAATCCGGAAAAAGTACTCGGTTTTCTCGATATCGCCGGGCTTTGGGACCCGTCACTGGCCTTCGTGATGGGAGGCGCAATCATCGTCGGACTGTTCGCTTTCACTGTCGCGCGCAGGCGCACTCTTTCATTCCTTGGATTCACGATGAAAATGCCGGCGAACAACCGTATTGAGCCCAGACTTGTTATTGGCAGCATGATGTTCGGTATTGGCTGGGGCATTGCCGGTTTTTGTCCAGGGCCCGCCCTGGTGGCTCTTGGTGCCGGAGAAATCAAGGCCGTGGTCTTTGTTGCGTCCATGGTGGCCGGTATGATGGCATTCGAAGTGATCGAGCGGATTAAACGACCGTCGTTGGGAGACACGCGTGGATATCAGAAAAATTGATGACAGTATTTCCGTAGCGCCACAAATCGCTATTGAGGACGTCGCCGAAATTGCGCGTCTGGGGTTTCGGACCCTGGTCGCCAATCGGCCCGACCAGGAAGAATACGGCCAACCGGCCATGGCCGACATTGAGGCCGCAGCAAAAGAACAGGGCCTTGAGTGGGTCTACATGCCGGTTGAGTCTGGCAATATTACCGACCAGGACGTCGAACGTTTCGCGCCCATGATCCGTGATGCCGAGAAACCCGTACTAGCCTTCTGTCGTTCCGGCACCCGCTGTACGGTACTATGGGCCCTGAGTAGCGCCCGCGACCACCAGCCTGAGGAAATCCTGTCCCGGGCACGGAATGCAGGTTACGACATTACCGGGCTTATTCCCCGCCTGATGCAGCAGGCCGGCAAGCGTTAATTTTCACCTCACGGAACGTCTCAATGCCTTACAACGGGATCGATAACTACCGCCACAATGAGCCGGATCGGCTCGGTGTGCTGATCACCAATCTTGGAACCCCCGACGCCCCTACCACTCCGGCCCTCAGGAAATACCTCGCGGAATTCCTCTGGGATCCGCGGGTTGTCGAGTTACCGCGCCCCCTGTGGTGGCTGATTCTGCACGGCGTCATCCTCCGCATTCGCCCCCGGAAAAGTGCGGAAGCCTATGCTGGTGTGTGGGAAAAGGACGGTTCTCCCCTGCTGATTCACACAGCGAAACAGGCTGAGGGTATCCGTGAGGCCATGAAACAGCGCTTCGGCACCAATGTGGTGGTAGGTTTCGCCATGCGTTATGGCAACCCTTCCATACCCCGGGTACTGGACGAGATGCAACAACAGGGCGTGCGCAAGCTGCTGGTACTTCCGCTGTATCCCCAGTATTCAGCCTCGACCACGGCCTCAACGTTCGATGCCATTTCAAAAGACTTTACCCGGCGACGCTGGCTGCCCGATTTCCGGTTTATTTCCCATTACCAGGATTTCCCGCCGTACATCGAAGCCATGGCGCGCCATATTGAATCGCACTGGGCCGAACATGGCCGCAAGGAAAAGCTGATTCTCTCCTACCACGGCGTGCCGCTGAAATACCTGCTGAAGGGCGACCCGTACCACTGTGAATGCCATAAGACATCACGGCTGCTGGCGGAGCGTCTTGGCCTCGGTAAAGACCAGTACATGACCACTTTCCAGTCCCGGTTCGGGCGGGAGGAATGGCTGCAACCCTACACCGATGAAACCCTTAAAGCCTTGCCCGGAAAAGGGGTAAAATCCATTGATGTATTCTGTCCTGGTTTCTCCGCCGATTGCCTGGAAACCATCGAGGAGATTAACGAGGAAAACCGCGAATACTTTATGGAGTCCGGCGGCGAAGGCTTTAGCTATATTCCCTGCCTGAACGCCACTCCTGGGCACATCGATGCCCTGGTGCAACTGGTGGAGGACAACCTTCAGGGATGGGATATTCCCGAGAACACACCGGAATCCCTTGAACAGCGGGCCACACTGGCGGAAGAGCGCAAACAGGCCACCTTCCCTGGCCGCAGCGATATCTGAAAAACAGGACGGTGCCATGAGACTGAATTGCGATCTGGGGGAAAGCTACGGCGCCTGGCAAATGGGCCAGGACGACCTGGTTATGCCCCTGATCGACATGGCCAACGTGGCCTGTGGCTTTCACGCCGCAGACCCTATGGTGATTCGCAAAACACTGGCACTGGCAGCTGCCCATGACGTGGCGGTTGGCGCTCACCCGTCCTATCACGACCTGCCCGGCTTCGGCCGGCGCTCGATTCACCACACGCCGGAAGAGATCGAAGCCCTGATGCTGTATCAGCTCGGGGCGCTCGAAGGCATGTGCCGGAGTGAAGGCCTGACGATAAGCTACGTCAAACCCCATGGCGCCCTGAATAACGACATGATGCGGGACAACAAACTGCTTCGCGCCGTGATGGACGCCGTACGCACCTTCCGGACCGATCTGCCACTGATGATTCCGGTCACCAGCAATTACCGCGAACATCAGCAGATGGCGGCCGATGTTGGCCTTCCCCTGCTGCTGGAAGCCTTTGCTGACCGTGCCTACGATGACGAAGGCCAGCTGGTTTCCCGGCGCCAGGCCGGAGCCGTGCACGAGAATCCGGACATCATCGTTCGCCAGGCAAAGTCGTTTGCTGACAAAGGTGGTGTGTTCAGTACCACCGGCCACTGGCTTGAGCTTCCCGCCGACAGCCTGTGCGTGCATGGCGACAATGATGCCGCACTGGAGGCGATCAAAGCCATCCGCAAGGCGCTCGGCAAATCCGGCCAATGATTGAACCGGTTTCCGAAGACACCATCCTGATTACCCTGGCCCCGGCCATTGACGATACCCTGCCCGCTCGCATTGCCAGCCTCGTCGACAGCATCCGTCGTTCCGGTTTTCACTGGCTGGTGGATATGGTGCCCTCATACACCACATTGATGGTGGTGTACGACCCCATGCTCATCGATTTCCGGCAGGTAACCGCCGAACTCAGGCCCATCATTCAAAGGCTGAGCACACAGGCGCACACGGCGGAATTGAAAAGCCGCCTGGTGGAACTGCCGGTGTATTACAGTGCCGAGACCGGGCCTGACCTGCAGTGGCTGGCCTCGGAAAGCGGCCTGGATTGCGAGGAAGTGATTCGTCGACACAGCTCGGTTGAATACCGGGTGCATGCGCTTGGATTTGCCCCCGGCTTTGCCTTTATGGGGCAGGTTGACCCCAGCATCGCCGCACCCCGGAAAACCACTCCGCGCAAACAGGTACCCGCCGGAAGCGTTGGTATTGCCAATCGGCAGACAGCAGTTTACCCGCAGGTTTCTCCGGGCGGCTGGCAGTTGATCGGCCGCTGCCCGACACGCCTTTTTGACCCAACCAACCTGTCGCTCCTCAGGGTCGGCGATCGGGTGCGCTTTACACCCATCAGCCGGGAGGCGTTTCTGGCCGCCGGTGGGGAGCTCATTCCATGAGCTGGCTGGACGTCATTCATCCCGGCGTGCAAAGTTCTGTGCAGGACAGTGGTCGCCGGGGTTATCGCCACCACGGGCTGGCCGCAGGCGGCGCCCTTGACCTGGTTAGTTATGCCTGGGCCAACAAGCTGCTGGACAACCCTCGCGATGCCGCCTGCCTGGAAATCATGCTGGGCGGATTCTGCGCCATTGCCCACGGCTCGCTCCAGATTGCCGTCACCGGCGCCAGAACCAGCGTGACCGTGAACGGCGAACCCGTTGAACTGTGGCGAACCTTGAACCTGAACGACGGCGACGAGCTGGCCATCAGCCATTCGGCTCACAACCGGCTTATCTACCTGGCCGTGGCGGGAGGACTGGATTCGCCGGAGCAGTTCGGCAGTCGTACGGTGGTTGTTCGGGAAAAGCTCGAGGGCCGGGGCCCGTTAAAGACAGGAGATAAACTAGTACCACGGGAACCGCAACGAAAAGTGCCAAGCCGGGAAGTGCCCGCGCACCAGCGCCCTGATTTCAGTTCAGAGGTGGTTATCGGCTTGATACCGGGCTATCAATACTCACAGTTTCAGCGTACGGATATCCTGCGGCTGACAACGAGCAGCTACACCGTGAGCGATCAATCTGACCGGATGGGTTTCCGGCTTCAAGGGGCGGCTCTGGCCTCACCACCGCCCGGCATCATCTCCGAAGGCATTGCCCACGGATCCGTTCAGATTCCCGGCGATGGTCAGCCTATCGTGCTACTGAACGATGGCCAGACGATTGGAGGGTACCCCAAGCCCGGCGTGGTACCAGCGCTGGATTGCAGCCGCCTGGCTCAGCAACTACCCGGTGGCCGTGTCCGGTTCGAATTATGCGATCTGGCTACGGCGCAGAATCAGCGTCGGCTTTTTGAACTTCACTATCAGAACACTCGCTGGTGTCAGAATGGCCAGGCACTTGAGTGGCTTTGATTTCCCCGGCATGCTCAAGGTCGGGAACAGCCTGGCAAAAAGTGCATTCTTCCGTATCCACGGCCGCCCCACCCGTCTCGACATAACGCACGCGATGGCTCGCCCTGCCTCGATTGGCTGACACGGCAAATCGGCGGTTTTTGCGATCTGACTGTTCCTGATTTTCCGGTTCTTCAGCCATGGATGAAATCTCCCGGATATGAAGCGTGGTGTTTGGAATCCAACGGAGGGATTGGTGTAACCAGGATATTGGGGTATCAAGAGGAAAAACAAGAAGAAAAATGGCGGTGGGCCAGGGATTCGAACCCCGGGACGGCTATTAACCGTCGGCGGTTTTCAAGACCGCTGCATTCAGCCACTCTGCCAGCCCACCGTCTTGTCGAAGCATCGGGAAACGCTTCGGCTAGCTGCCTTGTCGACAGCGGGAGGAATGATACCGGATTTGCCCCCTCTGTCAACGCCCTGCAAGAAAAACAAAGCAAATTCCGTGGCTTCTGGTCAGAGCTTAGACAAGATTACCGCGTTTTAATGGAATCCATTTGGTGTTTCTCTGTCGTAAATGATTGAAAGTTGCGGTTTCGACATTATGATGGTCTACAGTATCCAGTTGCACTAGAGCACTAAACGGAGATGACAATGGAAGACAGACGTTTCGGCGTTCAGAACAACCAGGCGGCCTACTCGCCGGCCAGCGAAACCAGTCGCGCAGCGGCAGGTATCAGCGACGACGCCATGAAGGTGTTGCGCAACACCTACATGTTGCTCGGTATGACCCTGGCGTTTTCAGCCGTGACCGCGTTCCTGAACATGAATGGCACGCACCCGGGCTTCCTGATTACCATCGTGGGCTACATCGGCCTGCTGTTTGCCACCTATAAGCTGAAGAACAGCCCCTGGGGCATCGTCACCACCTTCGCACTGACCGGCTTTATGGGTTATACCCTTGGCCCGATCATCGGTGCGTTTGTTGCTGCAGGCGCCTCACAGATTGTTGCTCAGGCACTGACGTTGACTGCCGTCGCGTTCGTGGGCCTGTCCGCAACCGCCATCATCACCAAGAAGGACTTCAGCTTCCTGTCCAGCTTCCTGACCGCTGGTGCATTCGTGCTGATTGGCGCCATGCTGCTGGCGTTCTTCATGGAGAGCTCAGTTCTGCACCTGGCCGTTTCCGCAGGCTTCACGATCTTCGCTTCGATCATGATCCTGTTCGAGACCAGCCAGATCATCAAGGGTGGCGAGCGTAACTACATCATCGCCACCGTAGGCCTGTATGTGTCCATCTACAACCTGTTCGTCAGCCTGCTGCACCTGCTGTCAGCGTTCAGCGGCGAAGATTGATCAGTACACTCAGCCCAACGCCTTGAGAAAACCCCGGCCTATGCCGGGGTTTTTGCTTTAGGTACACTTGCAGGGTTTCCATCAGTCAGCATCCAGATTCATGCCTCAGCCACTCAGTTACACACTCGTGATTACCGGTGCCCCCTGGGCAACACAGGCTCCCCAGACTGCCCTGTCATTCGCTCAGGCCCTGCTGAAAGCGGGCCACCGTATCGACCGGGTGTTCCTGTATGGCGATGGCGTACACCTGGCGTCAGCCCTGAGCGCTCCTCCCTCCGATGAGCAACACTGGCCGCGACTGTGGTCTGAATTCCTTTCCGGGAACAACATCACAGCGGTCGCCTGCATTGCTTCAGCCCTGCGCCGCGGCATTGTCGATAAGACCGAACAGGCCCGTTACGAGCTGACTGCCAGCAATCTCAGGGCACCCTTCGAAATTGCCGGTCTTGGCGAGTGGGTAGAGGGAAACCTGAAGTCCAACCGGGTTCTTTATTTTCACGGGACACACTGACCATGACCACCCTGATTGTGATCGATCAGCCACCCTATGGCTCCTGGGCAGGACGAGACGCGCTGGACATGACCTTCTCCCTGGCGGCCTTCGACCAGCCCGCCGCCATGCTGTTTCTGGGGGCTGGCGTCAACTGGCTGTGCAAAGGCCAGGCCGCCGATGCCGTCGGCCAGAAATCTGTGGCGAAGAACCTCTCTGCGGCCGCCCTGTTCGGCGTTGAACAGATACTGGTGGATGCCCAAGCATGCGCGCAATATGGACTGGAGTTCGACGATTTGCTGTCAGGAAGCATGCCGTCGGAGTCGATTTCCGAAACCCTGAGCCAGTTTTCCCGCGTTGTTTTTGCCGGATAGGACCCTGTCATGCCTGAAAACACGACCGCAACCCTGCACATCATCAACAAAGCTCCGGAACACGCCAGATTCCGGCATTGTCTGGCATCTGCTCAACAGGGTGACACGCTACTGCTGATTGAAGATGCCGTGTTGGCGCTGCTCGATCGCGGAAAGGAGTTGCCGGGGGCTTCTTATGGCCTGGAGGCGGACGCAAATGCGCGCGCCGTGGCCAATCGCGTGCCCGCAGATCAACTGGTCGACTACGCCGGTTTTGTGCAGCTGACCGTTAATCATTCACGAATCATCAACTGGTAAACCATGAGTGCTTCGAATTCGCCTGAGAGAAACAACGAGGGTTTTCTGGAGGACGCGGCCACCTGGACCGATGAGGTAGCCTGGGAAATCGCTCAGGAAGACGACATTGAGTTAACGGAAAAACACTGGGAAATCATATATTTTCTAAGGAATTTTTATAAACAGCATGAAATTTCACCGCCATCGAACCGTTTGTTCGTGAAGGCCGTGAGAGAGGCGCTGGGGGACGAGAAAGGAGACAGCATCTACCTGATGACACTGTTCCCCGGAACACCCGCCAAAACTGCCTGCCGGATTGCCGGACTGCCTCGTCCTACGAATTGCCTCTGAGCCAGTGGAAGATATCGCACTGTTACTTGTCGCGCTTTTCGGCTGACCGCGCCTGATTGGCTTGCTGTTCTTCGGCAGCGGCCCCCAGAAAAGTGCTCAGCCCGTTTTCAAACAGGTTTGAACCAAACTTGAGGAACTGGCGAGTGGATTCCCTGGTGGCACCGTCCCAGGCGCTTTGGGGTATCTGCCGGATAGATTCAGCAACACCCTTCTGAACGCCGCTGGTCACCTTCGGCTCAATCTCATTGGCGGTATCAATCAAATCCTGAATGCGCTCAGCCAGCCATGGCTTTACCACCCAGAACCAGAACGCGAAGAGAACAGCCGTTACGGCGAACGCTGTCAAAAAAATCTGTGTGAGGATCTGTGCCCAAACTGGCATACGCTATTCTCCCTGGTGTGGTTAGCCCAGTACGGCCCGGGGCAAGCCGGTCATGGCAAGAAACTGAACGAGCCCGGCCACTGCACCAAACAAGCCACCCACGAACATCAGCTGAATTTCTTCCTCCCGGAACGCCGGCCTGAGTATGTCCTGGAATTCTTCCGGTCGCAGGGCCTTCATCTGGCTGGCCAGCACCCCCGCGACGACTGGTGCACGCTCACGATTGAAAGCGGGATCACTGAATACATCCCGCGTGGCCAGCACCGCTTTCTGATTCATCACACGCTTGAGCTCGGTGTAACCGGTCATACCCACAGACACCTGGGCCGCCAGCTTCATGACCATGGAATTGTCGAGCATGGGGCGCAGGTGTTTCTGGATGATGGCGCGGGTACGGTCACCATGCTGACCGTTGATCATGGCATCGGCGACTTTCTCGACCGTGATCAATTCCTCCGCCACCAGACGCGCCCATATATCGCTGATTTCATCCTGCCGACGCAGGAACAGCCCCTGCAATTGCCAGAACAGCACTCTGCGCGGACGTACCGGAGCGAAAATCAGGTTGATGGCAATCCAGTTAGTCACGAAGCCTATAAAGAACCCGCCCACCGGCAGTAACCAGGGCTGGGGGTAGAACACGGAAACCGGCGCCAACGCGGCACCCATCACCGCTCCGATGATAGCGCCCCGATTAATAACCGACCTGAGCTCAACCGCACCGGCCTGCTGGAAGATACGATTCATCAGGTCCGGATGGTTCTGCAACTCCCGACTCAACAGCGCCTTGAGATCGACCAGCTCATCAAGATCGTCACCAAAATCCTCCACCAGCTCCTCTACCCGATTGGGTAGCTGTTGCCGCGCCCACTGATAGATCCGGGCCCGAACAAACAGCGGCAGATTATCCCAGAGTACCGGCTGGATTTCGTACATGACCTCGTCAATGTACTCATCCATGCGGGGCGTCACCTGAGCCACCACCTGTTCCACAATGCGGTTGGGCTCCAGCTTCTGGTACACAGAATTCAGGTCGCCAAACTTCTGCAGGGTGCGATCAATACAGATGTGGGCCATTTTCTCGGCCTTGCGCGGAATTACCCCTTGCCAGCCAATAACCCCAACGCCGATGAACCGGACAGGATGAAAGGACATCTGAATGGCGAGCCAGTTAGTGAACCATCCCACCACGGCAGCCATTACAGGCACGGACACAAGAGCAAGGTCAGTCAAGCGTTACCCCGAAATAGAAAAAGCATTCGCTCACACGGCACGGATAATACCCGGCCTTTGATTCTGTTTATGTGACCGATAATGAAGTATTGCGCTTAACAGGCCATTGGCCGTGTAGCCAGGCAAGGCAGGTGTTTCTGGCAGCCGCCAGAGAAGGGGCGACTGCCGGAGGAAGGGTGCAACTTATTGATAGTAAGCGTTTTCGGTATTCGAGTGGTCTGTCACATCACGCACCGCGGAGATTTCAGGTACGCGTTCCTTCAGTGTCTTCTCGACACCCTGCTTCAGCGTCAGGCTGACCGCAGAGCAGCCCTGGCACCCGCCACCAAAGCGCAACACCGCAACCGATTCGTCAACAATCTCAACCAGCGAAACATCACCGCCATGAGCTGCCAGGTTGGGATTGATTTCAGAGGCCAGCACGTAGTTCACACGCTCCGGCAGGGGCGCATCATCAGCCACCTGCGGCACCTTGGCATTAGGCGCCTTGATGGTCAGTTGCCCGCCCATCTGATCCTTGGAGTAATCGACATATGCGTCTTCCAGGAACGGCACCGAATTATGGTCCAGATACAGAGTAAACTTCTCCAGGTTGACCTGCTCATCGGTTGGCACAACTTCATTGGGCGGACAGTATGCCAGACAGGTCTCTGCGTTGCGGGTGCCGGGCTGGGTCACGAAAATGCGTACGCCCATACCTTCAACGTCCTGCTTTTCAATCAGTTGCGCAAGATAATCCCTTGCGGAATCAGTCACAGTTACCAGAGCCATGCTTCCTACCTGTTATCAAGTGTGACTGACATTTTATGAGAGATCGCCGGAACATAAAAGACCAAGTAAAATAGTCGGGCATTAATGGGGTAATCAGTTTCCCTTATCCCAACGGCGGACAGGCAAAACGGAACTTGATAATGATCATCCGTACTAAGACGCCTTTCAGCATTTTTGCTATGATCCCGCGCCAAAACGTAAAACACGACGTTAATAACGACACCCGGAAGAGTTTTCTATGACCGATCGCAATACACGCCTGGAACAGCTGCACCAAGCCCTCAAGGAGCGGATTGTCATTCTTGATGGTGGCATGGGCACCATGATCCAGAACCAGAAACTGGATGAGGCCGCATTCCGGGGCGATCGGTTCAAGGATTACGAACGGGAAGTCCAGGGCAACAATGACCTGCTGAACCTTACCCAGCCTGCCCTGCTCCGCAACATCCATGCAGATTATCTGGATGCCGGCGCCGACATTATCGAGACCAACACCTTCAACTCCACCAAGCTGTCACAGGCCGACTACGGTCTGGAAGAGCTGGCCAGGGAACTGAACGTGGCTGCGGCGAAGCTGGCACGGGAAATCGCCGACGAGTTCACCGCCAGGAATCCCGACAAGCCGCGGTTTGTGGCCGGTGCCGTGGGCCCCACCTCCCGCACCGCCTCTATTTCACCGGATGTGAACAATCCCGGTTACCGGAACGTGGATTTCCAGACTCTGGTCGACAATTACTACGAGGCGGTCTCCGGCCTGGTCGAGGGCGGCTCAGACCTTATTCTGATCGAAACCATTTTCGACACTCTGAACGCCAAGGCGGCAATCTACGCGACCCAGCAGTTCTTTATCGACAGTGGTATTGAGCTGCCGATCATGATTTCCGGAACCATCACCGATGCCTCTGGCCGAACACTTTCCGGGCAAACCACCGAAGCTTTCTACAACTCGGTTGCCCACGCAAAGCCGATTTCCGTGGGTCTGAACTGTGCTCTTGGCGCGGACGCGCTGCGGCCTTATGTGGAAGAACTGTCGAACAAGGCCGAAACCTACGTATCAGCCCACCCCAACGCCGGGCTGCCCAACGAGTTTGGCGAATACGACCAGACCCCGGAGGAAATGGCCGAGATCATTGAAGGCTTTGCCAAAGACGGCTTTCTCAACATCATTGGCGGCTGTTGCGGTTCGCGCCCGGACCATATTGAAGCCATCGCCAGGGCCGTGGCCAAGTACCCGCCGAGACAAATTCCTGAACGCCCGAAAGCACTCAGGCTCTCCGGCCTGGAACCGTTCACCGGTGACGAAAACACCCTGTTCATCAACGTCGGTGAGCGCACCAACGTAACCGGTTCCAAGCGCTTCCTGCGGCTGATCAAGGAAGAGCAATATGAAGAAGCCCTGAGCGTTGCCCGGGACCAGGTTGAGAACGGTGCGCAGATCATCGATATCAACATGGACGAGGGCATGCTGGATTCCAGGGAAGTGATGGTTACCTTCCTGAACCTGGTGGCCTCTGAACCAGACATTTCCCGCGTACCGATCATGATCGACTCGTCCAAGTGGGACGTGATCGAAGCGGGTTTACGCTGCATCCAGGGCAAGGCCGTGGTGAACTCCATCAGCCTGAAAGAAGGCGAAGAGGAGTTCATCAAACGTGCCAGGGACTGCATGCGTTACGGCGCTGCGGTGGTGGTGATGGCCTTTGACGAAGACGGCCAGGCCGATACCTTCGAACGCAAGACTGAAATCTGCAAACGCTCCTATGATGTGCTGACCGGCATCGGCTTCAACCCGGCCGACATCATTTTTGACCCCAACATCTTTGCCATTGCTACCGGTATTGAGGAGCACAACAACTACGCAGTGGACTTTATCAACGCCACACGCTGGATCCGGGAGCACTGCCCCCACGCCTCTATCTCCGGCGGCGTAAGCAACGTCTCGTTCTCATTCCGCGGCAACGATGCGGTGCGTGAGGCCATCCACTCGGTTTTCCTGTATCACGCGGTCAAGGCCGGCATGAATATGGGCATCGTGAATCCCGGCCAACTGGTGATCTATGACGAGATCGAGCCTGACTTGAAAGAACTGGTGGAAGACGTGGTTCTGAACCGCCGGGATGACTCCACCGATCGCCTGCTCGAAGCGGCCGAAAAGTTCAGAGGCAAAGGCGGCCAGGCCAAAGAGGAAGACCTTGCCTGGCGTGAATGGCCCGTTGAGAAGCGCCTGGAGCATGCCCTGGTTAAAGGCATTACCAGTTACATTATTGACGACACGGAAGCCTGCCGGCAAAACGCCAGCCACCCCATCGAGGTAATCGAAGGCCCGCTGATGGCCGGCATGAACGTGGTTGGCGATCTTTTCGGTGACGGCAAGATGTTCTTGCCCCAGGTGGTCAAAAGCGCCCGGGTGATGAAGCAGGCCGTGGCGCACCTGATTCCGTACATCGAAGCTGAGAAAACCGAAGACCAGCAGGCCAAGGGCAAGATACTGATGGCCACGGTCAAGGGCGACGTACACGACATTGGCAAGAACATTGTTGGCGTCGTCCTGCAGTGCAACAACTACGAGGTAATCGACCTTGGCGTAATGGTGCCCTGTGAAAAGATTCTGGAAACAGCCCGAAAAGAAAATGTCGACATGATTGGCCTGAGCGGCCTGATCACACCGTCACTGGATGAGATGGTGCACGTGGCCCGGGAAATGCAGCGCCTGGATTTCAGAATTCCCCTGATGATTGGTGGCGCGACAACTTCCAAAGCCCACACCGCGGTCAAAATCGAGCCCCAGTACAAGAACGACATCGCCCTTTACGTGTCTGATGCCTCCCGCTGTGTGAACGTGGCGTCCCAGCTGTTGAGCAAGACCGCCAAGCCGGCTTTCGTGGAAGCAGCCCGCACCGAATATGATGAAATCCGGGAACGCCGGAAGAACCGTGGCGACCGCACCAAGCTGGTGTCGCTGAAAGAAGCCCGTGCCCGTGCACCGGAAATCGATTTCGAGAACTACCAGCCGCCCAAGCCTGCGTTTACCGGTGTCCGGGTGTTCGAAGAGTATGATCTGAACGAACTGGTGGACTACATCGACTGGACACCGTTCTTTATTTCCTGGGACATCGCCGGCAAATACCCGGCCATTTTTGACGACCCGAAGCGTGGCGACGCCGCCCGTACCCTGTTTGACGATGCCCAGAAACTACTGAAACAGATGATCGGGGAAAAGCGGATCTCCGCAAGAGGCGTTATCGGGTTCTGGCCCGCCAATCGCCGGGGTGATGACATTGTGGTGTACACCGATGAGTCCCGAACCGAAGAGCTGACTACCCTGCACCATTTGCGTCAGCAGGATGAGAAGGCTCCGGGCAAGCCAATGATGGCGCTGTCCGACTTCGTGGCGCCGGAGAGTCTGCATCTGGGCGATTACGTGGGCGGCTTTGCGGTGACCACCGGCATCGGCGTCGACGAACTGACCACTGAGTTCAAAAACGCCCACGACGACTACAGCGCCATTATGGTGCAGGCCCTGGCAGACCGCTTGGCCGAAGCCTTTGCCGAACGCATGCACGAACGGGTGCGCAAGGAATTCTGGGGTTATGCCACCGATGAACAGATGGCCAACGAGGACCTGATCAAGGAACGCTATCGTGGTATCCGCCCGGCCCCCGGCTACCCCGCCTGCCCGGACCACACTGAAAAGGCCACACTGTTCAAACTGCTGGACGCCACCGCTAACACCAGCCTGCAGCTAACGGAGCATTTTGCCATGTATCCAACCGCAGCAGTCTCCGGTTGGTACTTCGCCCACCCGGAAGCCAAGTACTTTGCCGTTGGCAAAATTGGCGTTGATCAGGTTGAGGACTATGCTGAACGCAAAGGCCTGACCAAGGCTGAGGCTGAACGCTGGTTGATGCCAAGCCTGGCGTACGATCCGGCGGAATAACCTGAGGCGTATTCCATGAATGACGTGACCGAAAACAACAATAACAATGAACGCCCCCGCAGCCCGGGGGTTCTGAAGATCATGCAAAGCATCCTTGCCGGCGCTTTCGGTGTGCAGTCTGACAAGCGCCGCCAGGAAGACTTTTCACACCACAGCCCGCTGCCCTATATCGTTGCCGGCGTTCTGTTTACCGTCGCGTTTGTGGGCGGGCTGATCATCGTGGTCAAACTGGTATTGGCCGGGCAGTAGCCTACTGCCCGGATACCCAGACCACCGCAAAGGCCACTGCCAGCAGCACGAGCAATACCGCCGCCACTGCATCGGCCTGACTGTCTGATTGCACGGATTTTTTCATGGCACTTCCTCCTTCCTACCCGAAGTTGTTGTTTTTCTGGCTTTCCCGATCAAGTAAAGCAGCAAATTGACATTCGTCCAGTTCCGGCGGCGATCACTTATCACCTGAATCGATAATGTTATGTTGAAATAATCATTTTGAGAATAAAAACACGATGGTATCCTGCCTCGCAGGAATAAGGCCCGGTCCATGAAACCCGGCCGTAAATTTTAGCTCTTCTGATGTAGCAGGCAGGACGTTCCACTATGTACGTTTATGATGAGCACGACCGGCAGATAGCCGCAGAGCGTGTTGCCCAATTCCGTGACCAGACCGAGCGCGCCCTTGCTGGTGAGCTGTCTGAAGAGGAATTCCTTCCACTTCGACTGCAGAACGGACTTTATGTTCAGCGTCTCGCACCCATGCTCCGTATCTGTATCCCTTACGGCATGCTTCGCTCCGAGCAGCTCCGCCGTTTGGCACGCGTAACCCGGGACTATGATAAAGGCTACGCTCATTTCACCACCCGCACCAACATCCAGCTGAACTGGCCGAACCTGGAAGACGTGCCCGATATCCTGGCTGAGCTGGCGGAAGTGGAAATGCACGCAAATCAGACCAGCGGTAACTGCATCCGGAACACCACCACGGACCCGTTCTCCGGTGTCCAGGTGGACGAAATTGCTGATCCTCGCCCCTACTGCGAGATTATTCGCCAGTGGTCGACATTCCACCCGGAATTTGCGTTTTTACCACGTAAATTCAAAATTGCCGTGAATGCCTCTGAACACACGGATCGTGCGGCTATCCGGGTCCATGACATCGGCTTGCAGCTGGTGCGCAATGACCAGGGCGAACTCGGCTTCCGGGTGCACGTCGGTGGCGGACTTGGCCGTACCCCCATGGTTGGCCCGGTCATCCGCGACTTCCTGCCGGAACTGGATCTGCTGACCTACCTGGAAGCCATTGTCCGGGTTTACAACCGCTACGGCCGCCGTGACAACAAGTTCAAGGCGCGTATCAAGATTCTCGTTAAGGCACTGAGCCCGGAAGGCTTCGCCGAGAAAGTGGAAGCAGAGTGGGCCCACATCAAGGACTCTCCTTCAAGGCTGACACCGGAGGTGGTGACCAAATTCCAGGGCTACTTTACTGAGCCGTCCTATGATGCACTGGACAATGCCACCGACCTGCTGGCAACGCAGCGCTTTGAGAACCGTGAGTTCGACAAGTGGCTGACCCACAACGTCAACAGTCACAAAAAGCCCGGCTACGCCATTGTGACCCTGACACTCAAGAAGACCGGTACGCCCCCGGGGGATGTCACCGACTTCCAGTTGGAGCAGATTGCCGACCTTGCGGATGAGTACAGCTACGGCGAAGCCCGGGCCACTCACGAGCAGAATGTGGTGCTGGCAGACGTCCGCCAGGATCGGCTGTTTGAGCTCTGGCAAAAGCTTGTGCCTTTGGGCTTCGCAACGGCGAACCTGAACACACTGAACGACGTTATCTGCTGCCCCGGCGGCGATTTCTGCGCCCTGGCCAACGCCAAGTCGATTCCTGTGGCTGAAGCAATCCAGCGTCGTTTTGATGACCTGGACTTCCTGTACGACCTCGGTCCCATCGACCTGAACATTTCAGGCTGCATGAACGCCTGTGGCCACCACCACGTGGGCAATATTGGTGTTCTGGGCGTCGACAAGAAAGGCGAAGAGTTCTATCAGATCAGCCTGGGTGGATCGTCACACCACGACGCCACCATCGGCAAGATTCTGGGGCCGTCCTTCGCTCGTGAGGAAATGCCAGAGGTCATCGCCAAGCTGATCAATGTTTACGTAGAAAACCGGACGGAAGAGGAAACCTTCCTGGACACCTATCGCCGGGTCGGTCTGGATCCTTTCAAGGAGCGGGTATATGCCTGATGTAATTGCCGCTGACGGCACGATTCGTAATGACGACTGGGTTGTGGTGCCCCGCCCTGCGGCGGGTGAATCCATGGATATTCCTGAAGATAAGCCGGTCTTGATTCCGGCAGATCTGTGGCTGGCCGGCCATGAGCACTTTGCCGCAAAGCCCTCAGTGGGTGTCTGGTTTGACAGCCACGATGAGCCGGAATTGCTTGGCGAGAAAGTGAATGAATTGCCACTGATCGCGGTGAATTTCCCGCGCTTTGTCGATGGCCGTGGTTACAGCATTGGCCGTTTGCTACGTGAACGGTTCGGGTACCGCGGCGAGCTGCGAGCCATTGGCGATGTTCTGCTTGACCAGCTTCAGTTCATGAAGCGCTGTGGCTTTGACAGCTACGTACTGCGCGCTGACAAGGACATTGCAAAGGCACCGAAGTGCCTGAGCTTCTTCACCCAGACCTACCAGGCTGCGACCGACACGGACCAGCCCCTGTTCCGCCGCCGGGCCTCCTGAGACCAATCACCAGCGCATGAGTCGTCATGCGCTGGTGTTCAGTTCTGGTTTACTGCATTTTTTGATTCCGAAACGCACTCAACACTTTCCAGACGGTATGTTCCAGCGCCGCGCTGGTAGCCAAACCGAGCTTTTCCGGCAGTGTACGTTTGCGCTGGAAAGACACTGAGATCACGTCTCCCCGCTCACAAGCCTCAATCAGGTATTCGTCAGACGTTTTGATCTCATCGATCAGCTTCACGTCCAGAGCGCGCTTGCCGAACCAGATATCTCCATTGGCAACCGCCTGAATATCCAGATCCGGACGCCGCTCACTCACATACTCCTTGAACAGGACATGGGTATCCTCCAGGTCCTCGAGGAATTTCTGGCGTCCCTTATCGGTATTCTCACCAAAGATTGTCAGCGTTCGCTTGTGTTCACCCGCGGTGAGCACCTCAAAGTCAACGTCGTTCTTTTTCAGGAACCGGTGGAAGTTCGGGAGTTGCGCCACCACCCCGATGGAACCGAGCACGGCAAACGGCGAAGCAATAATGCTATCAGCCACGCAGGCCATCATATAGCCGCCGCTGGCCGCAACCTTGTCGACGCAGGCAGTCAACTTGATGCCTTTGCTGCGAACACGATCCAGCTGGGCTGCCGCCAACCCATAGGCATGAACCAGACCACCGCCGCTCTCCAGGCGGATAACCACTTCGTCCGTTTCCGGATTGGCAACACTCAGAACCGCCGACACTGAACGCCGCAGGGTATCGGTATCGCTGGCTTTAATGTCACCGTCGAAATCGAGCACGTAAACCCGCGCCGTTTTCTCTTCGGTAGCGTCAGGTTCTGGCTGCTTCTTCGCGGCTTTCTTTTCAGCCTTGTCCTCTTTTTTCTTTTTCTTCTGCCAAGCCTTTCGTTCCTGGTCTGTCATCAACCTGGCCTGGATTGACTCTCTGAGCCGGCGATACTGATCGTTCAGCTTGCGTATTTTCAGCTCACCCTCACCTTCGTGATCGTCCCGGTCTTTCTGGGTTGCCGAGACAATGATGGACACGAGCACAATCGCCGCCACCACGAAAGTCGCCACCTTGGCGAGAAACAGGCCGTATTCGGTCAGAAATTCCAAAATGCAGTCTCCACACGTATTTGCAAACCCCGAAGTGTACCGCCTCGGCACAGGCCTGATAAGCCCGCGATAAAATTAAAACAAGCGTTCGATCAAGCTTGACACGAACCGGCTCTAACCATAAAGTCGGATTGCGAGGTTGGCGCTACCCCGGCTGCTGTACAGGCTGCCTCTGCCAGGGATCACTAGTCGTCACCACCATGACAAGACAACCATCAAAAAGGGTAAAACAATGTCTGTAGCTCAGGTATTTGAAAAACTCGAACAGAACTTCAACGCAGACGCAGCACAGGGCCTGGACCTGGTATTCCAGTTCGACATCGAAGACGACAAGACTTACCACCTCGTGATCAATGACGGCACCTGCAAGCTGCACGAAGGCGCACACGACGATCCTTCTGTTACCCTGATCATGAACTCTGAAACCCTGCAGGGTATCGTCTCTGGCGAGACCGACGGCATGCAGGCGTTCATGGCTGGTCAGCTACGCGCCGAAGGCGACATGATGCTGGCAACCAAGCTGGGTGAACTGTTCAACATGGGCTGAGCCCGGTTAAACACCAGCTATAAAAAAACCTGCGCAAACCGCAGGTTTTTTTATGCCATTCAGAAATTCGGGCCACCCTGGCGTCTACAGACCGACGTCATCCAGCGAACTCTGAGCCAGCTTGAGCAGGTCTACATTCCTGTCTTCCCGCCGACCGACGCCTTCAATGTAGTACTCGAGCGAGGTGAGCGCATCCGCCAGCGCTTCCAGAACCTGAGACGCAGGGGCTTCGCGCGCATCCAGCAGGCGCTCCTGAATAGACGTCGCGACCCTGGCAATGACGTCCGCTGCGATCGGGTCGTCCACCATTTGCAAGCCACCCCAGATACTGCGCAGTGTCCCCGGCAGATTGGCCAGATGAAGCTTGTCGTAATCGGATTCGATAAATGCTGTGATCGCTCGCTTGGCAAGGGTCAACGCACTACGGGCCTCATCCGCCACAACCCAGATGGCTTCCTGCAGGTACACGGATTCGTCCCGGCTCCGTTCTGCGCCGGCAAGGGCGTCGGTCTCTGAGGTGATGCCGCGAGTGACAATCTGCATGACGGCATCTTCCACCCCCAGCACGGAATCCGCCAGACGATAGAGCTCCTCCTCCGCCGGCAGGCGGTTTTCCTCTTCCCATTTACGCAGTTTGGCCGCTTCTTCACGGGAAATACTGGCCAGGCGGTTCAGATCGAGCATCACCAGCGTATTGGCCAGGCGCTCCAGAGTATCGGCAATCGAGGCAAGTTCGGCCAGATCCGGTTCTATTCCGCGCTCAATGATGTCCAGCTTGTCTTTCAGCTGATTAAGCTCTTCCTGCAAGGCTTCAGACAGGGATTTGAGCACGTCCGTGCCAGGGCCATAGAGGCGCCGGGAATGAGCCTCAAGAAGTGCGTCCGGGAATTCGGCAGGACCGAGCTGATAAGCAGAGAGTACCCGCGTCACCTCAGGGTTGGCTGAGCCACTGCGGTAAAGCAGATAGATCAGATCTTTGATCAGCGATTCGGGGGCATCCTTGGCGGTAGCTACCTTGCCGACATATACCACTTCCCGAGCGTATTTCTCGATTCGCATCAGCAGACGCTTGCGGGCCTTGCTAAAGCCCATGGCACGATCCAGCATGGTATCGGAGACCAACGCCAGCAGGCACCACATCTGCCCCATAGGCGCTCCCTGACACAGCCGTGCGAGACCACGGGCAGCCCTGGCAATGAGCTTCTTGCTAACCGCTTCGTTGCGCTCGCGGAGAATGCCGAGCAGTGCCACCTGGAAGGTCAGGCGCATGCGACGGGCCAGGATTTCATATTCAGACTCTGCATCATCCATGGGCCTGAGCCCCAGATCGCTGCAAAAGTCCGGGCGCTCCTTGATGTCGATATCAAAGAAGCAGGATTCGGGATAAGGTTTCTCACGACGGGCTTCACGCAGATCATTGATCACGGGCAGCAGCAGCTCGGGATGATCTTCACGTTGCTGATGGTAGTACTCGACGTAACGGCGGAGAATGAACAGCGCGCTGTTAAGTGCTGTCAGCAGTATATTCTTGTCGTCGTTGGCACCAACCGGAACATCATTGGCGAGATTAACCGCTTCCTGGCAAAGCAGGGTTCCGCCCCGGAGCTCCACCAGAATGAAGATTCCCCGAAGCTGGTTCAGGTAATCAACACAGTTCTGCAGATCTTCCCCGCTCTCGCGGTTTTCCTGAAAGCGCTCAAGGCTGGATTCTGCCTGCTTGATGGTCTGTTCGATTTCACTTTTGACCAGATCAAACGACTGCGATTTCGTCGCCAGAGACGATTGAACCATAAACGCTTCCTGTTAATTTGCGGAGACTACCGCATCCTGTTCATGAACTGCAGCCTGCATACGGGCAGGTCCTTCCTGTTCAGCGAGGCAGCCCTTGCCCA
Organism: Marinobacter sp. tcs-11; assembly: GCF_002049515.1. NCBI lineage: Bacteria > Pseudomonadati > Pseudomonadota > Gammaproteobacteria > Pseudomonadales > Marinobacteraceae > Marinobacter > Marinobacter sp. tcs-11. The sequence continues at coordinate 91,230 of NZ_LLYU01000007.1, forward strand.
TACCTGAACGGTTCGCAAAAAACTGGCGAACTTATCATTACTTATAACACAAAACTCAAGTAGCTCAAGAAAGCCGGAATGTAACAAATGGTACAGCTGAACGTGGTTCTCATTCTGTTGCCTGCAACCGGGACCACACCGTTTCTCCGGCCTGCTTCTCCATCATCGCCATGAACTCATCATGGGCCGAGGCTTCATCACTGGAGGCCCGAACCACCGCCAAAGGCGCGCGCTCACCGGAGATTCGGCGAATACCGCCATCGCCACCTTCATCGCCGGAGCCGGCATCCAGGGAAAGCGCGGTCTGGCCGCCGGTCATCAGCAGATAGACGTCTGCCAGGATCTCGGCGTCCAGCAATGCCCCGTGAAGGTCACGGTTGGAGTTATCCACTCCATAACGCTTGCACAGGGCGTCGAGATTGTTTTTCTGGCCCGGGTGCTTTTTCCTGGCAATGGCCAGTGAATCGACAATGCCGCAATGGTCTGCTGTTTTCCGAACCGGTTTCAGACGGGCGAATTCGGAGTCCATGAAGCCCACGTCGAACGCGGCGTTATGGATGACCAGCTCTGCACCCTTGATGAACTCAAAGAACTCGTCGGCAACCTCCGCAAACTTTGGCTTGTCGGCCAGAAATTCATTGGTGATACCGTGAACGGTGATAGCCTCCGCTTCTACCTCCCGCTCAGGGTTAATGTATACGTGATAGTTGCGACCGGTCAGCTCGCGCTCGATCACTTCCACACAACCAATTTCGATAATGCGGTGACCTTCGTTCGGATCAATACCCGTGGTTTCGGTATCCAGTACGATCTGTCTCATGCAACTGCGCTCTCACTCACTGCTCATTAATCGGTTTTCCAGGGGCCAGGGTTCAGGCCCCGTTCAGTTCGCGGACTCCGCGGTTGGCCAACTCATCCGCCAACTCGTTATCAGGATGCCCTGAATGACCCTTCACCCAATGCCAGTTAACGGTGTGCCGGGCAGTTTCAGCATCGAGCTCCTGCCACAGATCCGCATTCTTGACCGGTTTCTTTGCCGAGGTTTTCCAGCCATTGCGCTTCCAGCCGCTCATCCATTCGGTAATGCCCTTGCGCACGTATTGTGAGTCCGTATACAACTCCACCTGGCAAGCGCGCTTGAGCTCCCTTAAGCCTCGAATGGCCGCCATCAGCTCCATTCGGTTGTTGGTGGTTTGCAACTCGCCACCGTGCATGGTCTTGCACGCATCGCCATAGCGCAACACAACACCCCACCCCCCGGGGCCCGGGTTACCTTTACAGGCTCCGTCGGTATACATCACTACCTTACCAGCCATTACTGCTCCTGTTCTGTTCCACGCCTGTCCACCCTGCCTGAGCTATGGCTGGCACAGCCACTGGATACCCCCACGGTTCCGGGCAAAGAAATCACCTTGCTCTTGCGCCAGGATGCCCTGGTCCGGATCCCGGCGTATTCGCGTTTGCGCGCAAGGATACAGTAATAGGCGCCCGTGGGCAGTAAATGAGGGCGGCTACTGGCGGCCAAACGCTGCCGTCTTCCGGATGCCCCGTGTTTTCGCTGCAGCGGAAGGGTACAGAAATAGGTGCCACTGTTTTCCAGCTCGAACCCCAGCAACCTGAGCCAGTCCTCCATTCGTGATCGCATCAGGAACCGACCACCCCAGGGGCCAAACCGATGGCGGGAAACCAGCCTGCGTGCGCCCCAGAGACTGAGGGGGTTGAACCCAACCAGAGCGATGCGCCCCTCACCTCGCAATACACGGGCGGACTCGCGAAGTACCTGGTGCGGATCCGGAGAGAAATCGGCCGTATGATGAAGGATCACAAGATCCATGGAATCACCGGGAAACGGCAGCTCGTCGGCGTCACAAACCGCCACGCCCTCTGGCATATGGGCATGCCAGGCCGGGCAGGTAATAATCTTCTGGGCAAAATCGGTACCACTCGCCAAAGGCAATCGGTGACTCAGGCCGACCTGAAGTTGTCTTGCCCCCGTAAGGCCTTGCAGTTCCTTATCAAGCACCGCTCTCTGGCTGGCCAGCAGGGAGCGGCCGAGGGGGGTCTGCACCCAACGCTCAAAGCTCTCATGTCGTGCTGAATAGTCAATCACGCCGCTGGTTGTCACGCTGGCTCCCCTACCCGATCCACTAAAGGCTTGATTGCTCGCGCAACCTGCCGCTCCTTGGGCTGTACCCGTTGTTGCATTATCATAACAGGCACATTCATTGAACACATGGGGTGGCCACCTTGCGCATTCATCCGGTTCCGGCATTCTCAGACAACTATATCTGGTGCCTTACCAACCTTGAGTCCGGCAAGACCCTGATAGTCGATCCCGGCCAGGCAAAGCCGGTACTGGACTATCTCAGTGACAGCGGTTTCTCAGCAGACACCATCCTGCTCACCCATCACCACCCGGATCACACCGGCGGCGTGAAAGAGCTTCAGCAACAGTATCCGGACATCCGTATTGTTGGGCCGACGGATTCACCCTTCAAGGGTGCCACAAACACGGTCCATGCCGGCGATGAAGTCGTCTGGGAAGGCATCACGTTCGATGTCCTGGCAGTTCCCGGCCATACACTGGATCATATTGCCTATTACAGCGACACCCAGGTAAATGACAACCCCGTTCTATTCTGCGGCGACACACTGTTTGTCTGCGGCTGCGGACGACTGTTCGAAGGCACACCGGAGCAGATGCATACCTCGCTCCAGACCCTGCGGGACCTTCCGGATAACACTGCAGTATACTGTGCTCATGAATACACCCTGGCAAACCTTCGCTTCGCCCGTCACTGGCTACCCGAAGATAAGGCGTTGGCCGAGTTTGAGAACGCCTGCAAAGACCTTCGGGAACGGGGTAAGCCAACCGTGCCGACCACGATCGGCCAGGAGAAACAGCTGAATCCATTCCTTCGGTGGGATGATGCCATGGTCATAGAGGCCGCCGAGAATTACAGCACCACACACCGCCTTGCCACCGGCTCGGATTGTGCGGTTTTTGCAGCCGTGCGCCACGGCAAGGATAACTTCTGAGCGTGCGGGCGGTCACTGCTTAACAATTTATCTCACAGCCGTAACATGGCTCGGCTTGACCGCCCGGAAAACGCTCCCATAGAATTTCGAGCAATTATCGAACGTAACCTGTTAAATATGCCGGCTATTTTTACAGATACCCGCCGGCTCCACCCGGAACCCTGTGTTTATGCCGGTAAAACGACTGCCCTTCATCCTTCTCGCGTCAACCCTTTTCAGCGGCTGCAGTACCAGTCAGATCGCCGAAAACTGGCATACACCTTCGGCCTGGTTCGGGACCGAGGAAGAGAATCAGCAAAAAGACCCCCTGGACTCACAGCAAGTGGTTGTTGCCAAGGGCGATGAGGACCTCAAGGCTGACGTCGCTGCCGGCAATGGAGAGGACAGTGCCAGCGGGGCACCATTAGATGACGCCATCTCCCCGGAACTTCAGGCCAAGGCCCAGCAAGCTCGGGAAAAACTGGACAATCCCGCCCGACAATCCGACGCATCCACCAGAACAGACGATCTGTGGTCACGACTTCGCGCCGGTTTCACCATGGACCACTCCGTCGACAATGCCAGGGTACAGGCTCAATTGGACTGGTACGTGCGCCACCCCCGTTACATCGATCGCGTGGTGGAAAGAGGCTCCCGGTACCTGCATTACATTATCAATGAAACCGAAAAACGCGGCCTGCCCAGCGAACTGGCTCTGTTGCCAGTGGTAGAAAGCGCCTTTGATCCTTTTGCCTACTCCCACGGTCGCGCTGCCGGGCTTTGGCAGTTCATCCCGTCTACCGGCAAATACTTCGGGCTGACCCAAAGCTGGTGGCATGATGACCGACGGGACGTGATTGCGGCTACCGATGCTGCCCTGACTTACCTGGAGCGCCTGGCCAACCGGTTCGATGGCGATTACACCCTGGCCCTGGCCGCTTATAATTCCGGGGGCGGGACCGTATCCAGCGCCATGCGTCGTAACCGCAACGCCGGAAAATCCACAGATTACTGGTCTCTGACATTACCGACGGAGACCCGCCACTATGTGCCCAAACTGATTGCCCTGGCAAAAATTTTCGACGATCCGAAAGCCCACGGTATCGACCTGCCACCATTAAAAGACGAACCGTATTTCGAAGTGGTGGATACCGGCTCCCAGCTGGATCTGGCCCAGGCCGCAGAATTAGCCGGCGTGGATATTGATGAAATCTATCTGCTGAACCCGTCCTACAATCGCTGGGCAACCAATCCGGATGGCCCCCATCGCTTGCTGGTACCCAAGCAACAGGCCGAGGCATTCCAAACCGCACTGGCAGAGTTCCCAAGCGAACAGCGTGTATCCTGGCAGAACTATAAAGTCCGCAAGGGTGACAGCCTGAACACTATTGCCCGCAAGTTCTCCACTACCCCATCGGTCATTCAACAGGTCAACAAACTCAACAGTGACCTGATCCGGATTGGCCAGCAACTGCTGATTCCGTCTTCCACCAAGGGCTCCGACGCCTATGCGCTAAGCCAGGCCCAGCGACTGGAGCGAACACAGGATCGCAAGCGCAGCGGCAACAAGATACGGTACACCGTGCGCCGGGGCGATACCTTCTGGGATATCGCCAGGGAGCACCGGGTTTCGGTTCGGGAAGTGGCTGCCTGGAATGGCATGGCACCGGGAGACCCCCTGATTCCAGGCAAGGAGCTGGTGATCTGGTCGAAAACTTCAAAGCCGACCATGGTAGCTTCGAATACCCGTGGCAAGGCCATGGTGCGCAAGGTAGGATACCGGGTTCGCAGCGGCGACTCCCTGTCCGCCATCGCCAGCCGGTTTTCGGTGAATGTGCGTGACATCGCATCATGGAACGATCTTAATACGGACCGTTATCTCCAACCCGGCCAAAGTCTGGTACTCTACGTGGACATAAGAAACAGTCCGTAACGTGCGAGAACCATGACAAAAAAACCAGAAGCACCCTTGCTGACCAGAATTACCGCGACGCTGGCTCTGGCAGCGTCTGCCTGTTTCGCCTCAGCCGATGAAGGCGTCACCGAAAACCCCACTCCTGTGCATGGCATCGCCATGCACGGTGAACTGAAGTACCCTGCGGATTTCAGTCACTTCGACTACGTCAACCCGGAGGCCCCGAAAGGCGGCGAACTGAAGTTATCCGTGGTTGCCAACGGCTTCGACAGCTTTAACCCCTTTGTCATCCGCGGTATCTCTGCGGCGGGTATTAACGCCTACGTGTACGATACCCTTCTGGAGTCCTCTGCCGACGAGCCGTTTTCCGAGTACGGGCTGATTGCCGAATCCGTTGAAGTGCCGGAAGACCGCAGCTTCGTCATTTTTAACCTCAATAAAGATGCCCGCTTTCAGGACGGCGAACCAATCACCGCTGAAGACGTGAAATTTTCCTACCGGATTCTGACCACCGAAGGTCACCCGTTTTACCGCAACTACTACGCGGATGTAGACAAGGTGACCATTGAAAACAGTCACCGGATTCGCTTTGACTTTGCGCAAACCAACAATCGGGAACTACCCCTGATTCTTGGTCAGATGCCCGTCCTGCCAGAACATTTCTGGCAGGATCGGGAGTTTGAAAGCAGCGGCCTGACCGTCCCCGTCGGCAGCGGCCCATACCGGATTGCCTCTTTTGACGCCGGCCGATCCATTACCTATCAGAGGGTCGACGACTACTGGGCCAAAGATCTGGGTGTACGCAAAGGCCGATTCAACTTCGACACCATTTCCTACGAATATTACAACGACGACACCGTGGCCCTGGAGGCTTTCAAAGCCGGTAATTTCCATTTCCGCCAGGAAACCTCCGCCAAGAACTGGGCCACTGCCTATACCGGGCGCCAGTTCGAGAGCGGCGATATTGAAAAAGAAGCCATCGAACACCACCGCCCCACCGGCATGCAGGGCTTTATCTTCAATACCCGCAAGCCGGTGTTTCAGGATCCCCTGGTTCGGGAGGCGCTGGCCTACGGTTTTGATTTCCAGTGGGCCAACCAGAACCTGTTCTTTGGGCAGTACACTCGCACCAGCAGCTATTTCGAGAACAGCGATCTGGCCTCGTCTGGCTTACCCGAAGGGCGGGAGCTTGAAATTCTTGAAGCGTATCGGGATCAACTAAGCCCCGACGTTTTCACAGAGGCCTATTTCCCACCGGATACCGGTAACGGCGTCAGCCTCCGCGACAATCTTCGGACGGCTCTGAAGCTTCTGACAGAGGCCGGGTATCAGATCAAGAATGGCAAGATGATCCACCAGGAGACCGGCAAGCCGCTGGCTTTCGAGATCCTTCTGTTCCAGAAGAGTTTTGAGCGGGTGGTTCTGCCCTTCAAACAGAATCTCGAGAAGTTGGGTATCGACGTGTCGGTGCGTCTGGTCGACAGCAACCAGTATATCCAGCGGGTTCGGAGTTTTGATTTCGACATGATCACCCAGGTTCTGCCGCAATCCGATTCTCCGGGTAACGAGCAACGGGACTACTGGCACTCCAGCAACACCGATGTAACCGGTTCACGCAATTTCATGGGCGTTAACGACCCGGTCGTCGATGAACTGGTCAACATGGTCATTCAGGCGCCGGACCGTGAAGAGCTTGTACACCGGGTGCACGCGCTGGACCGTGTGCTGCTGCATGGCCATTACGTGATCCCGCACTGGCATTTGCGCAAGGATCGGGTGGCCTACTGGAACCACCTGAAGCGCCCGGCCAACACGCCCAAGAACGGCATCGACCTTAACAACTGGTGGACTGAACGCTGATACCGTTCGCTATCACGACGCTGTAGTAAGGACTGCTCCCTGAATGGGCATTTACATACTCCGCCGCCTCGCCCTGATCATCCCCACCCTGGTGGGGATCATGCTGTTGAATTTTGTCATTGTTCAGGCCGCCCCCGGCGGCCCCATCGAACAGATTCTCGCCGAGATGGAAGGCCACGGCAGCAGTGCCCTGGCACGAGCCGGTGGCGGTGATGTCGGCAGTGAAGTAGCCAGCAGTTCCGGAGACAGCCGCGCATCCCGGGGTCTGCCGCCCGAGCTCCTGGAGGAACTTGAGGCCATGTACGGCTTCGACAAACCTGCCCACGAACGTTTCTTTAAAATGCTGGGCGATTACGCCACCTTCGACTTCGGCGATTCCTTCTTCCGGGACAGAAGCGTCGTCGAACTGATTCTGGACAAGATGCCGGTCTCCATTTCTCTCGGCCTCTGGTCCACGCTGATTATCTACCTCGTCTCCATTCCACTGGGCATCCGTAAGGCGGTCACGGATGGCTCCCGGTTCGATGTCTGGACCAGTTCCGCGATCGTGGTCGGCTACGCCATTCCCGGATTCCTGTTTGCCATCCTGCTGATCGTACTGTTTGCCGGCGGTAGCTATTTCGATCTGTTCCCGCTCCGGGGCCTGACCTCGCCGGGCTTTGACGAGATGACCTGGTACCAGAAGGTTGCTGATTATTTCTGGCATCTCGCCCTGCCAGTGACCGCAAACGTGATCGGCGGGTTCGCTACCCTCACGCTGCTGACCAAGAACTCGTTTCTGGACGAAATCAGCAAGCAGTATGTGGTCACCGCCAGGGCCAAGGGCCTGGAAGAAAAGCAGGTGCTTTACGGCCATGTGTTCCGTAATGCCATGCTGATTGTCATTGCCAGTATGCCCGGCGTTCTGGTGGCGCTGTTCTTTACCGGGTCGTTGTTGATTGAGGTAATCTTCTCACTGGACGGCCTCGGCCTGCTTGGTTTTGAGGCTGCCCTCAACCGGGATTATCCGGTCATTTTCGGCACTCTCTACATCCTGACGCTGATGGGGCTGGTGATGAAGCTGATCAGCGACCTCACGTATGTCGCTGTTGATCCGCGCATCGATTTTGAAAGCCGGGAGGGTGCGTAATCATGGCAACCCTCTCTCCGATTCAGCGCAGACGACTCAATAACTTTACCGCTAACCGGCGCGGTTTCTGGAGTCTCTGGATTTTTCTGGTGCTGTTTGGCCTTTCGCTATGTGCCGAACTGATCGCCAACGATAAACCTCTTGTAGTTTCCTACCACGGCGACTGGTACTTTCCCGTCATTCAGCAGGTGCCCGAAGAAACTTTTGGTGGGTTTCTGCCCACGGAAGCCGATTATCGCGATGACTTCATTGCGAGCGAAATCCAGAGCAATGGCTGGATGCTCTGGCCGCCCATTCGCTTCAGCTATAACACCATCAACTACGATCTGACTGTTCCCTCACCTGCGCCGCCCAGTGCCGAGAACTGGCTGGGAACCGATGACCAGGGGCGGGATGTGGCTGCCAGGGTGATCTATGGTTTCCGTATTTCGGTGTTGTTCGGCCTGACGCTCACCATCGCCAGTTCCATCGTTGGCGTTGCCGTTGGCGCACTGCAGGGCTACTACGGTGGCAAGATCGACCTGTTTGGCCAGCGTTTTATCGAGATCTGGTCCGGTTTGCCCATGTTGTATCTGCTCATTATTCTGTCTTCGATTGTTCAGCCCAATTTCTGGTGGTTGCTGGGCATCATGCTGCTGTTCAGCTGGATGGGGCTGGTGGATGTAGTCAGGGCTGAATTTCTCCGGGCCCGTAACTTTGAATATGTGAAGGCCGCCAGAGCACTCGGCCTGGATAATCGCAGAATCATGTTCCGACACATTTTGCCCAATGCCATGGTGGCAACCCTCACCTTCATGCCGTTTATCCTCACCGGAGCCATTACCGGGCTCACGTCTCTGGATTTCCTGGGGTTCGGCCTGCCCTCCGGTTCGCCGTCGCTGGGTGAGCTGATCGCCCAGGGAAAAGCCAACCTCCATGCACCCTGGCTGGGTATTTCCGCGTTCGTGTCACTGGCCGTCATGCTCACGCTGCTAGTGTTTGTGGGTGAAGCCGTGCGCGATGCCTTTGACCCGAGAAAGAACTGATATGAGTAACCTGCTGTCCATCTCGGATCTGTCCATCACCTTCGACAACGGCCCTCGGGTAGTTGACGGGCTGTCGTTCAGCATCGACAAGGGCCAGACCCTCGCGCTGGTTGGCGAGAGTGGCTCAGGTAAGTCTGTCTCAGCGCTGTCGATACTTCGGCTACTGGATGAACGCCATGCGGCTTATCCCGCCGGACAGATCCTCTACAAGGGCGAAGACTTGCTGCAGGCGAAGGAAAAGCGCCTGCGCCAGATTCGTGGCCGGCACATCAGCATGATCTTCCAGGAGCCGATGACCTCGCTCAATCCGTTGCATACCGTCGAAAAGCAGATTGGCGAGACCCTGGAGCTACACAAAGGCATGCGCGGCCCCCAGGCCCGGAAACGCTGCCTGGAATTACTGGAACTGGTCGGGATTCCGGCCCCGGAGACCCGCCTGACGAGCTACCCACACCAATTATCGGGTGGGCAAAAACAGCGGGTAATGATTGCCATGGCTCTGGCCAATGAACCCGATTTGCTGATTGCGGATGAGCCCACCACGGCACTGGATGTGACGGTTCAGAAACAGGTGCTGGAGTTGCTGAAATCATTGCAGCAGAAGCTGGGCATGGCAGTGCTGTTAATTACCCACGATCTGAACATCGTCCGCCGGTATGCCGATTACGTGGTGGTGATGGAACGGGGAAAAATGGTCGAACAAGGCGCGACAGAAGCGCTGTTCAGGTCGCCCTCTCATACCTACACCCGTAAACTCATTGACGCGGAACCACCGGAGCACCCTCTGCCAGCCAGTAGTGGTACCGAAACCCTGATGACCGTAAACAACGTGAATGTGCATTTCCCCATTCGCAAGACCCTGCTGGGCAAGGTAAAAGAAAGCTTCCACGCGGTACAGGATGCCAGCTTCGAGCTGCGTGCCGGTGAAACCCTCGGTATTGTCGGCGAAAGTGGCAGTGGCAAAACCACACTGGGCCACGCCTTGCTGAAACTCACTCCGAGCACAGGCCAGTTCAGCCTCTGCGGCACAGAGCTGTCCGCCCTTTCCCAGAAGGCTTTCCGGCCATGGCGCCGGCGCGTTCAGATTGTCTTCCAGGATCCGTTTGGCAGCCTCAGCCCGCGGATGTCCGTTGAAGAAATCATCCGTGAAGGACTGGAAATCCACGAGCCCGGGAGTTCCGGGCAGCACGAAGCCAGGGTTATCCAGGCCCTTCAGGATGTGGGACTGGATCCGGCCGCACGGCATCGGTATCCACACGAGTTCTCGGGCGGCCAGCGTCAGCGTATTGCCATAGCACGCGCGCTGGTTCTCCAGCCAGACCTGATGATTCTGGATGAACCCACCTCCGCCCTGGACAGAACGGTACAGAAGCAGGTGATCGAGCTTTTACGGGAAATTCAGGCCCGATATAGGCTAAGCTACATCTTTATCAGTCATGATCTGGCCGTTGTTCGCGCACTCAGCCACAAACTGCTGGTACTCAGGCAAGGCCGGATTGTGGAATACGGCGATGCAGAGACCATTTTCCGGGAACCACAACAGCCGTATACCCGGGAACTGCTGAATGCCGCATTTTTCTATCAGTCTACGACCAATTGAGCGTTACCCGACCCTGACAGGTCGGGGATAATGCGCCGAAACCACGGAACACAGGGAGCAGAAACCCATGGGAATCCTCAGTGGCAAAAAAGCACTGATTGTTGGCGTCGCCAGCAAACATTCCATTGCCTACGGCATTGCCGAGGCCTTCGCTCGTGAAGGCGCCGAAATGGCCTTCACCTATCAGAACGAGAAACTGCAGTCCCGCGTTGAGAAGTTTGCGGAACAGTGGGGCAGCAAACTGACTTTCCCCTGTGACGTCGCCAGCGACGAGCAGATTGACCAAGTATTCGAGCAACTGGGCAAACACTGGGACAACATCGACATCATCATCCATGCGGTTGGTTATGCGCCGGCCCATGAGCTGGATGGAAACTACGTGGACGTCACCACCCGTGACGGATTCCGGATTGCCCACGATATCAGCTCATACAGTTTCGTGGCCCTCGCCAAGGGCGCGCGCAAGATGATGCACGAAGGCAGCAGTCTGCTGACCCTGAGCTACCTGGGCGCCGAGCGGGTGCTGCAGAACTACAACGTGATGGGTCTGGCCAAGGCGTCTCTCGAAGCCAACGTACGCTATATGGCCGCCAGCCTGGGCAAGGAAGGCATCCGGGTGAACGGTATCTCAGCGGGCCCGATCAAGACCCTGGCCGCTTCAGGCATCAAGAGCTTCCGCCGCATGCTGGCCGAGAACGCCAAGCAGGCCCCCTTGCGTCGTAACGTGACCACAGAAGAAGTTGGCAACGCCGCCGCCTTCATGTCGTCCGACCTGGCCTCTGGTATCACCGGTGAAATCCTGTATGTGGACGGTGGTTTCAACATCACCGGCATGGCGGAGATGGACGCCTGATAGGTTCCCTACGTCAGCCATAGCAAAAGAGCCGGCGCGATGCCGGCTCTTTTCGTTCAGCTTTCCGAGAGTGCCCTGGCAACCGCCTCGATCCAGTCCAGATAGTCAGTTTCATCTGACTCAAGTACCCGGACGCCAATCAGATACCCCCACTCCGCCTCGCGACACCACATGACCTCGACACTCAGCCGGAAGTGCTCTGCGTGTTCCCCGAGACTTACCTCCGCAACCAAAATCGACCCGATGCTAAGCGATGCCTCGCACAACAGACTGATTCCACGGGCCGATATGTCGCGCACCTGACATTCCAGCCTGTCGGATACACCATCCAGTGTCGACGGCTCCGACTCCGGTTCGGCCGATTCCAGGAGTATCCAGGCACGCGCCCGGGCCGTTAGACGGTAGTCCTCACGAAGGTCTTTCCCTGACGGTAAGTCGTCCTCTATTCCGAACCCATAATCATCATCGATCATCGTTCACCTCAGTTCCGACCAACACGGATACGCCCGACAACGCGGCTCAGGGTGTCATCAAACTCGGCCGAACTGCCAAGCACGCGAATTCGACCTCCCACGATTCCGTTAACCAGTTCGTCCTGGAGAAATTCCCGGCGATTGAGCCCCAGACGATCCACAAACACATATTTCCGCGAGGCAGAAATCTTGACGGCGAGCTTGAGCCGGACAGGGTCGTCATCCCGGGTTTCCTGAGTGAGCACAATCCAGCCGCCGAGCGCGATACCTTCGACCTGTTTGGTGGCCACCAGCTCTGCCTCTTTTCGCAAACGCTCCTGCTCTGCCTTTTCGTCTGCCACCCTTTGGCGCTCGGCCTCTTCACGTTCTCGTTCGAGTGCCTGCTGGCGTGCAAGCTCCTCTTCCCGACGGCGTTGCTCGGCCGCTTCCCGTTCCTTCCGAAGCGCTTCGGCCCGGGCGCGGGCTTCCTTGGCCGCTTTTTCACGCTGTTCCAGTTGCTTGGCGCATACTTTAGACAGCACTTCGAGGGTTTCGGCAAGCACCTGGCCAAAGGCTGTCGGCTCCGGAAGCGGCCTGAGTCCTCCGCTGGCAAGTTCGGCCTGGAATTCCTTCCAGGGCTGCAGCCCAAGTTTGACACCGGCACCATTGGTCCAGAGCACTTCTCCGCTGTCAGGTAACAGAGCAAAGAAGAAACGTCGCTGCTCCCGTGCACCCTCACCCTCTACAAACCACTGACCGACCAGAGGTTCGGATTCATCGGCCGGCACCGACTCATTCACCAGCCAACTGCTATCCCAGGAAAAATCGGAATCGGGCGAAAGCGCGGGCTCCAGTTCTGGTGTTTCCCCTCGAATTCGAGCCACAATTACCGCCTGGATCTCGTGCAATGCCTGTTCGGGAGCACCCTCACCCAGAGCGCGAGTCCAGACTTCGCGGACGCGGTCGCCGAGTTGTTCCCCGACGTGATACAACCGGTTACGATCCCGATCAGAAAGCTGGGGGTCGCCCACCCAGACCAGCCACTCCAGTAATTTGTTGGCGTGCCGATGCACTTCACTGTCCGCGCCTTCGGCCCAGACACTCTGTTTCAACACCTTGTGCCAGTCGGTCAGGATAAAGCGGGTAATGGCCGGCGGTAGCTGACGGCCCGTCAAGGCGCGGCCGATCAGAGCCCTGGCCACCTGATCTGACAAACGCTGGCGTGAAGCCCCCTGTTCGGTTTCCAACAAACGTTCCCGTAGCCGCGCCACCTGATCATCCCGCTTTCGGATATCAGCAAGCCATTGGCTGCAGTAGTGCTCCAGCGGATCACGGCTGCCAGCCTCAAAGCTACCGGATACAGTAATTACCAGGCTATCGAGCTGATCCAGCAATACGCGGGATGATCGGCCACCGGTATCACTCCAGCCACGCCATTCCTGAAGGTTATCAAGCCAGTCCAGAAGTACCCCGCTGAACACCTCAGCACCACACAGATCCAGTTGCCATGCGAGCCAGAACCGTAAGCGCGCTATACGCCCCACCAGGGCGGCATGCAGGCCGGAGGTTTTCAGGAAGACGTCCATGATCCGGTCGGAAAGGTAGGCTGCGTTCACCTGCCGGACGGTCCACTCAATCTGAACCGAACGCAGCACTTTGGTTACCCGCTCATCCCGCTGTTCCGTCCAGCAGGACATCAACAAGGGACGCCAGTCGGGTTCCTGCTCCGGAGAAGACTTACTGGCGGGGTATGGCAGATCGGGCACCCGGATCCCGGACAGAACCCGGGTAATCCTTTCTGAAACCACCTTTCGGGAGGAAGAGACAGCCTGTGGTTTCGTTGATGAGGGCGACATCCGTTACCTGTTGTCCTGAAGCGTTGAGAAGCGTTGAAAAGGGCCTGCAAATAACGCAGTATAACCAACTCGCCGGGGTTTACTGCAACCAAGTATCCCACTCGCACTTATTATTCAATCATCCGGACAAAAGAATGAATATACCGGGTGAGGTAACGACAAGATTCGGGGAAGCACAACAAGATGTCGGGTAAGAAACTGGAAAACCTGAACGTGGCCAGCCAGGAAACACTGATCACTCCTGAAGCACTGAAGCAAGAGATGCCACTGTCAGAAAAGGCAGCCGAAACCGTTGCCAATGGTCGGCAAGCCATCTACGACATTATGGATGGCAAGGATCACCGTTTGTTCATCGTCGTAGGCCCCTGCTCGATTCACGATGTAGAAGCTGCCCGCGATTATGCCGCCCGACTGAAAAAGCTCGCCGATGAAGTCAGCGATACACTGTTGATCGTCATGCGCGTGTACTTCGAGAAACCACGCACCACCGTAGGCTGGAAAGGCCTGATCAACGATCCGCACCTGAATGATACCTTTGATATCGAGCAGGGACTGCACATTGGTCGCCGCCTGCTGCTGGACATCAATGAGATGGGCCTTCCGGCCGCCACTGAAGCCCTGGACCCAATATCTCCCCAATACCTTCAGGACACCATAGCCTGGTCTGCTATCGGTGCCCGTACCACCGAGTCCCAGACCCACCGGGAAATGAGCAGCGGCCTGTCCATGGCCATCGGCTTCAAGAACGGCACCGATGGCAGCCTCGACGTTGCGGTTAACGCCATGAAGTCAGTCTCTCATCCCCACAGCTTCCTGGGCATCGACCAGCAGGGCAAAGTTGCCATTATTCGCACCAAGGGCAACAACTACGGCCACGTCGTACTTCGTGGTGGTGGCGGCAAGCCAAACTACGACTCCGTCAGCGTAGCCCTGTGCGAACAGGCACTGGATAAGGCCAAGCTGCGCAAATCCATCATGGTGGATTGCAGCCACGCCAACTCCAGCAAGGATCCGGCTATTCAGCCATTGGTAATGCAGGATGTGACACACCAGATTCTGGAAGGCAATCAGTCTATCCAGAGCCTGATGGTGGAAAGCCACATCAACTGGGGTAGTCAGTCTATTCCGGAAAACCTGGCTGACCTGAAATACGGTGTATCCATCACGGATGCCTGTATCGACTGGGAAACCACCGAAAAAGCCATTCGCGACATGCGTGAAAAGCTGAAAGACGTTCTGCCCAAGCGGACCGCCTCTGCCTGAATCCTGAAGCCGGGCCTCACCGCCCGGCTTCTGCTCCCAGCCAATCCAGACGGTTTCGAAGAGAAACCACATTGCCGATGATCACCAGCGTCGGCGCTTGTGCGCCCTCCTCCTGAACCCGATCCACAATCGTTTCCAGAGTACCGGTAATCACTTCCTGTTCCGGTGTGGTGCCCCTGGACACCAGAGCCACGGGCATATCCGCCTGCATGCCGTGGGCCATCAGCTCCCGGCTGATGATCGGTAAACCGACCAGGCCCATGTAAAATACCAGGGTCTGATTATTCTGAACAAAGTCCTTCCACGGCAAATTGCAGGTGTCATTCTTCAGGTGACCGGTGATAAACCGCACTGACTGGGCGTGATCCCGGTGCGTCAGAGGAATACCGGCGTAGGCAGCGCAACCTGAGGCGGCGGTGATACCCGGCACAACCTGGAAACGGACGCCGGCCGAGGCCAGGGTTTCAATCTCCTCGCCGCCACGGCCAAAGATGAACGGATCGCCGCCTTTAAGACGTACCACCCGATAGCCTTCCCGGGCCAGATCCACCAACTGTTGATTGATCTGATCCTGCGGCAGCGTGTGGTTCGAACGCTGTTTGCCAACGTGGATCTTCTGGGTGCTTTCCGGAATAAGGGCCATGATCTCCGGAGAAACCAGGCGGTCGTACAACACCACCTCCGCCGACTGGATCAGGCGCCAGGCTTTGAGGGTGAGCAACTCCGGATCGCCGGGGCCGGCACCGACCAACGCTACTTCACCGGCCGAGTTGTTGGGGTTATCCGTAACCGGATTGGCCCTGTACCGCGTCGGTGCAGAGCCGACGGGTACGCCCTTTACTGGTGCATCCCTGGATTGATCATTCATTGAATACGCTCGACGCCTCCCATGTAGGGTTTGAGTACCTCGGGCACCAGAATACTGCCGTCCGCCTGCTGGTAGTTCTCCATCACCGCAATCATGGCGCGACCTACGGCCAGGCCGGAACCATTGAGGGTATGGACCGGTTCGGGCTTTCCGGTGTCCGGATTACGCCAGCGGGCTTGCATACGCCGTGCCTGAAAATCACGGGTGTTGGAACAGGAAGAAATTTCGCGGTATTTGCCCTGCCCCGGCAGCCAGACTTCCAGGTCGTAGGTTTTGGCGGCGGAAAAGCCCATGTCGCCGCCACAGAGGGTGACCACACGGTAAGGCAGTTCAAGCAGCTGCAGGATCTTCTCGGCGTGTCCGGTCAGTTCCTCCAGCGCCTGAGTGGATTCCTCCGGGCGAACAATGTGCACCAGCTCCACCTTGTCGAACTGATGCTGACGAATCATGCCCCGCACATCCCGGCCGTAAGACCCTGCCTCACTCCGGAAGCACGGCGTATGGCAAACCAGACGCAGCGGCAGTTCGGCATCATCCAGAATGGTATCCGCCACCAGGTTGGTGGCCGGCACTTCCGCGGTCGGAATCAGGTACAGAGGATTGTCGCCGGCTGTGCGGAAAAGATCTTCTTCAAATTTTGGCAGCTGGCCGGTACCAAACAGAGTGTTGGCATTCACCAGATAAGGCACATAGGCCTCGGTGTAACCATGCTGCAGAGTATGCTGATCGAGCATGAACTGAGCCAGTGCACGGTGCAGGCGCGCCAGCTGTCCGCGCATAACAGCAAAACGGGAATGGGCCAGCTGAGTGGCCTTCTCAAAGTCCAGGCCTTTCAGCTGCTCACCCAGGGCCACGTGATCCTTAGGCTCAAAATCGAATTCACGGGGCGTACCCCAGACACGCGTCTCGACGTTGTCGTCTTCACTGGCGCCCGGTGGCACGTCGTCGTCGGGAAGATTGGGAATACCGGCAAAGAAGGCATTCAGGGATTCCTGCACGGAACGCAGTTCGTCCTCGGCGTCACCACGTTGCTGCTTCAGGCTTTCGACTTCTTCCAGCAACGGTTTGATATCCTCACCGGCCGCCTTGGCTTTGCCGATGGATTTCGACCGTTTGTTCTGCTCGCTCTGCAAGTTTTCCGTACGAACCTGAATGGCCCGGCGGCGTTCCTCAAGCTGCTCGAAGGTGGCAATATCAAACTCGAAATTCTTGATAGCCAGCCGACGGGCGATCTCTTCAGTCTGTGTACGGACACGTTTCGGATCGAGCATGTTGTTCCTGATTTCCGGTTAACGAATGAATGGTATGCGGGCATTATACCTGCCGTGAATGCGCTGACCACCACCGGCCGGACACAGGCAGCAAAATTGGCGAGGGATGGGGCTTAGTACCGCTTTTTCGGGCTGCTGGCATCCAGCGAATCCAGGCGTTCGCGCTTCTCCGCCAGCTTGATCTCAAGTCCCCGTTGTACCGGCTGGTAATAGCGCCGCTGGTGGATCGCCTCCGGCAGGTAGGCTTCTCCTGCCGCATAGGCGTCCGGCTCATCGTGAGCGTAGCGGTATTCTTCTCCATGCCCCATGCTTTTCAGCAATTTGGTGGGCGCATTGCGCAGATGTACCGGAACTTCATAGTCCGGATCGCTGCGGATGTCGGCCATGCACTGATTGTACGCCTTGTAAACCGCATTGCTCTTCGGCGCAAGCGCCAGATAGGTGACCGCCTGTGCCAGCGCCAGCTCGCCCTCCGGGGAGCCAAGACGTTCCTGAGCATCCCAGGCCTGCAGGGTAATCTGGAGCGCCCTCGGGTCGGCATTACCGATGTCTTCACTGGCAATACGAACCAGGCGCCGGGCGACATACAACGGGTCGCAACCGCCGTCGAGCATTCGGCACAGCCAGTACAGCGAACCGTCCGGGTTGGAGCCCCGCACCGATTTGTGCAATGCCGAAATCTGGTCGTAGAACACATCCCCGCCTTTATCGAAACGGCGGAGACTGGTCTGCAGTACCTGTTCGAGAGTTTGAGCGGTAACCCGGTTAACACCGTCATCATCCGGCTCTGCCAGGTCGGCGGCCACCTCCAGAATGTTCAGCGCTCGCCGGGCATCGCCACCTGACGCTTCCGCCATGGTCGCCAGCCCCCCCTCATCTACCCGCAACTGGCCGGCAAAGCCCTGCTCGCTCTCAAGGGCACTGTCCAGCAGCCGTCGTATATCCGCCGCTTCCAGGTTTTTCAGGACATAAACACGGGTACGGGACAGCAAGGCGCTGTTCAGTTCGAAGGATGGGTTTTCGGTGGTTGCGCCCACGAAAATGAAGGTGCCATCTTCAATGTGCGGGAGGAAAGCATCCTGCTGGCTTTTGTTGAAACGATGCACTTCATCCACGAACAAAAGCGTATCCCTGCCCTGGGACTGTTTACGGTTGCGGGCCCGCTCCACCACCTCGCGAATTTCCTTAACTCCACTGAGGACTGCAGAGATGGTTTCGAAGGACAGGTCGCCGACATTGGCCAGCAGGCGAGCAAAAGTGGTTTTTCCGACTCCGGGTGGCCCCCAGAGAATCATGGAATGCAGCTGACCTTGTTCCACGGCCCGGCGCAAAGGTTTACCGGGGCCGACCAGGTGAGCCTGGCCGACATAACCTTCTAGAGAGGTCGGCCGCATACGCGCGGCCAGGGGCTGAAAGCCGGTCTCAGTCTGAAACAGGCTGTCCTGCATCAGGCACCATCCCGAATCACATCAACCCCCTCCGGATAGTCGAGGCGGAAGACACTGGAATCGAGGGCCTGATTCAGTTCAATATGGTCGAAGCTGAGAATGCTCATCTGGGACAGTGAATCCTGCATGCGCATTTCCTGCAGCTCGCCATCATAGAAGCTTAGCCGCAGAGAGGTAAACAGAGAATCCTGACTGCGGGGTACCAGAGTGAATTCACGAGTGCTTTCACCGAGTTCGCGGACACTCACTTCATAGCTCTCGTCCAGATTCTCCACTTCGCCGCTCAACAGCAGTGCCGGCGTGGTCTGAACCCGCTCATCAAGGGAATGAATGGTTACCTGTTCCAGATCCGGATCGTACACCTCCACTTTATCGCCATCGCTGACAATAAACTGGGACAGGGGTGCTCCGGTCTCCCAGTAGAACAAACCAGGCCGCTTGGCTTTGAGCGATCCACGGGTTTCCTGAACCTGGCTGCCATTCTCATTGACCACAATCTGTATAAAGTCCGCCTGATAGGTTTCGTAGCTTTTCAGAATCGAGGTCAACTGTTCGGCTGCGCCCCGGGATGCCTGTGCACTATCAGCCTGGGACACGCCAGACCACGTTGCTGCCAGTACCAACAGGATTCCTGAAAACATTCTGATCATCTGATAACTCCTAGTCTCTGGGAGGCGGCGGTGCAAGAACTTCTCTGGCACCGTTGTGGCCCGCCGGGCTGACTACCCCCGAAGCTTCCATGGCATCCACCAGATTGGCGGCACGGTTGTAGCCGATCTTGAATTTACGCTGGACCGACGAAATAGACACTCGCCGGTTTTCAGTGACAAAAGCCACCGCTTCGTCAAACAGGGCATCACCCTCTTCGCCACCACCGGCGCCGCCTTCGCTAAGCGTGGGTACGCCTGGAAGGTGCTCGCCCTCGGCGCCATTCAGTACATCATCCACGTACTCTGGTTCGCCCCGCGCTTTCCAGGCACTGACCACACGGTGTACTTCGTCATCGTCGACAAAGGCACCGTGAACCCGCACCGGCAAACCTGAGCCTGGTGGCAGATACAGCATGTCGCCGTGGCCCAGCAACTGTTCAGCCCCGCCCTGATCGAGAACGGTACGGGAGTCAATCTTGGACGATACCTGGAACGACATCCGGGTGGGAATGTTGGCCTTGATCAGGCCGGTAATCACATCCACGGACGGACGCTGGGTTGCCAGAACCAGATGAATACCGGCCGCCCTTGCCTTCTGGGCAATCCGGGCAATCAACTCTTCCACTTTCTTGCCGACAATCATCATCATGTCGGCAAATTCATCGATCACCACCACAATGAACGGCAGGGTATCCAGCTCCGGGCGTTCCTGCTCATCATTGGCCAGGTATTCGTCCGGTTTCCAGAGCGGGTCCAGCAGCGGCTCTCCCTCCGCCCGGGCATCTTTCACCTTTTTGTTGTAGCCGGCGATATTGCGCACCCCCAGGCTGGCCATCAGCCGGTAGCGGCGCTCCATCTCGGCCACACACCAACGCAGAGCGTTGGCGGCCTCTTTCATGTCTGTGACCACTGGTGCCAACAGGTGTGGGATGCCGTCGTAGATGCTCAGTTCAAGCATCTTCGGGTCCACCATGATGAATCGGACTTCATCCGGTGTTGCCTTCAGCAACATACTCAACAGCATGGCATTCACCCCCACCGACTTACCGGAACCGGTGGTGCCGGCTACCAGCAGGTGGGGCATTTTGGCCAGGTTGGCAACCATGGGGTTGCCCCCAATGTCATTCCCCAGAGCCAGCGTCAGTGGCGAGGAAGATTCGGTGAACACTTTGGCACCCAGCACTTCGCTCAGGCGTACAATTTCACGCTCCTCGTTGGGAATCTCGATGCCGACCACGGATTTGCCCGGAATCACCTCGACCACCCGCACGCTGAGCACGGCCAGGGATCGCGCCAGGTCTTTTGCCAGGTTGGAGATCTTGCTGACCTTGACCCCGGGCGCTGGTTTGATCTCGAAACGGGTAATCACGGGGCCGGGATTAACCTCGACCACCTCAACCGATACCCCGAAATCACTGAGCTTCTCTTCGAGCAAACGGGACATATGCTCCAGAGACTCTTCCGAATAACCTCGTTCTTTGTGCTCCTCGGGAGGATCCAGCAAAGAAATCGGCGGAATCGGGCTTTCAATGTCTTCCAGCAGAGAGCCCTGGCGGTCATCACCCTTTTTCGGCGCACCGCCCTGCTCTTCTTTCTTGAACGGCGATATCTTCAGGGAACGGGCCTTTGCCTTTTCAGCCGGGGGAGGCGATGGCTCTGCCTTTACATCCCGAGAGCTGAAACTCTCCAGGTGGTCTGGTTCCGCTATGGATGCAGGCAGCCCTTCGATAGCCGGCTCTTTCCGTTCGCGCTGGGGCTCCCGAGCCCTGATATCCTCTGCGGGTTTTGCACGACGACCAAATATCCGCTGCCACCAGCTCTGCTGGCCTGACTTTTGGTCATTTTTACCCTTCTCGCGAGCCCGGACTTTGTCACGCACAACCGGGGGTTCCGGTTCCGGCTTTGGTGCTTCCACCCTGGCTGCCGAGGTTCCCTGGCCGGCGGTCTTTTCAGCCTTCTTCCCTGCCCCGGCGAATAGCGATTTGGCGGCCAGGGCAAACTTCAGGGTCAAGCCGCCCACCTGATCCATCAACCGGAACCAGGACAGGCCGATAGTCACCGTCAGGGCAAAGAGAAAAATGGCAATCAGCAGCAACGTGGTCGCCGGAAGATTAAAAAACCGCACCATGGCTTCAGACACGGCAGTACCCAAAACGCCGCCAGAGGAGGCGCCCAAGCCAAATACGGAGTAGAGAGAAAGCAGGCTGGTGGCAGACAGCAGTATAAGAACAAAACCGCCAAAGCGGACCAT
This sequence comes from Marinobacter sp. tcs-11, assembly GCF_002049515.1. Classification (NCBI taxonomy): domain Bacteria; kingdom Pseudomonadati; phylum Pseudomonadota; class Gammaproteobacteria; order Pseudomonadales; family Marinobacteraceae; genus Marinobacter; species Marinobacter sp. tcs-11. Next base: position 112,689 of record NZ_LLYU01000007.1, read on the forward strand.
GAACAGCGGCCAGTGCATATCCAGCGGTTGATGCCGGCGACGAATCAGCATGATGGCGTAACCGGCAACCATCACGGGAAACAGCCAGGACACATGGCCAAAGAAATCCATGAACAGGCTCGCCAGCCAGGCACCGGTGCGACCTGCGTAATTCTGAACACGGATATCGTGGCCAATGCTGGCCCAGCCAGGGTCAGCCGGATTGAAGGTAAACAGGGCCATGGCGAGATAGATGCACAGCACAATCAACGCAATGACCGCGCCTTCCCTGGCCCCCTGAGCCATCAGGCGACGAAATCGCTTCTGCTTGTCGGTCAGTTCTGTGGCTACTGCTTTCTTCGCTTTCGCGGATTCCGCCATGAATGCTCAAACCGTCCGGTTGTTAATCTTTCAACGCCTGGAAACCTCTGTCCAGATCGGTTTTCAGATCCTTGATGGATTCGATACCGACTGACAGGCGAATCAGGTTCTCGGTAATGCCTGCCCTCGCCTTGTCCTCGGGAGAGAGGCGTCCATGAGTGGTTGTCGCCGGATGAGTGATGGTGGTTTTCACATCCCCCAGATTGGCGGTGATGGAAATCATCCGGGTCGCGTCAATAAACTTCCACGCCTGTTCCCGGCCACCCCTTACCAGGAAGGAGAGCACGCCACCAAAGCCGTCCTGCTGTTTTTTCGCCAGCTCGTGCTGCGGATGGCTCCGCAAGCCTGCATAGTAAACTTTCTCCACACAGTCCTGCTGTTCCAGCCACAACGCCAACTCTAACGCATTGTCACAATGGGCGCGCATACGAATCGGTAAGGTTTCCAGGCCCTTCTGGAACACCCAGGCATTGAACGGACTCATCGTCGGGCCGGCGGAACGGAGGAAACCATAAATCTCGTCCAGGTATCTCGCCGGCCCAACCACCACGCCACCGACACAACGGCCCTGGCCGTCGAGATACTTGGTGGCTGAATGAATAACGATGTCGGCGCCCTGCTCCAGTGGCCGCTGCAGCACGGGTGTGCAGAAGCAGTTGTCGACCACCAGCAAAGCATCGTTTTCACGGGCGATGGCCGACAAGGCCGCAAGATCCGCCACTTCACACAACGGATTGGACGGGGTTTCCAAAAACAGCATCCGGGTGGCGGGGCGAACCTCAGCCTTCCACTCATCGGTGTTCGTCAGGCTCACAAAGCTGGTTTCCACGCCAAACCGGGCCATGTACTTCTGAAACAGTACGTTGGTCGTCCCAAACACACCTCGGGAACAGATCACATGGTCGCCGGACTTCAGCAGAGACATGCAGGTGCTGAGAATGGCAGCCATACCTGAAGCAGTCGCAACACCACGCTCTCCCCCCTCCATGGCAGCAATTCTGGCTTCAAATGCCTGAACCGTCGGGTTGGTAAACCGGGAGTAGATATTACCGGGCTCTTCACCGCCAAAACGGGCAGCCGCCTGGGCCGCGCTACCATAGACGAAGCTGGAGGTCGGGAAGATTGCATCGCTGTGTTCGAGCTGCCCGGTACGAATCTGCCCTGCCCGCACGGCCAGGGTATCGACCGACATGCCTTCCAGGTCCGATTCGGGAATCCAAACGTGTTCTTCTCGGCCGAACGTCATGACAGTCTCCTGGCGTAATTGCGGGTGTCAGTCTTCATCATTGTGCAGGTCAATAATGGCGTTGTCGTCATTCGCGACCTGACTGGTTGAGCGCTTCTCATCCTTGCGAAGATCTTCCAGCCTGGTCAGGTAAGCTTCATCCACGTCGCCGGTAATGTAATCCCCGGTGAACACCGAGCATTCCCAACCGTCGATGTCTTCATTGACATCGTTGACACAGGAAATCAGGTCTTCCAGATCCTGATACACCAACCAGTCAGCTCCGATCAGATCACGTACTTCTTCTACAGTGCGGTCGTGGGCAATCAGCTCGCTGGCCGAGGGCATGTCGATGCCGTACACATTGGGATAGCGCACGGGGGGAGCCGCTGACGCAAAATAGACATTGCGCGCTCCGGCATCACGAGCCATTTGAACAATTTCCTTACAGGTAGTGCCCCGTACGATGGAATCGTCTACCAGCATGACGTTCTTGCCACGGAATTCCAGGTCAATCGGGTTGAGCTTCTGGCGTACCGATTTCTTACGCATTTTCTGGCCGGGCATGATAAAGGTACGGCCAATGTATCGATTCTTGATAAAGCCTTCGCGGTACTTCACGCCCAACTGATGGGCCATTTGCATGGCGGACGTACGACTGGTGTCCGGAATGGGAATGACCACGTCGATATCGTGGTCGGGTCGCTCGCGCAGGACCTTGTCTGCCAGCACCTCGCCCATCCGGAGCCGGGCCTTGTAACAGGAAACGCCGTCCATGATCGAGTCCGGACGGGCAAAATAGACATGCTCGAAAATACACGGATAGAGTTTGGGTGATTCGGCGCACTGTTCTGAATACAGGGTGCCATCGGTTTCAATATAGACGGCCTCGCCCGGAGCAATGTCACGAACGATGCTGAAACCGGCAGCATTAAGGGCGACGCTTTCCGACGCGATCATGTATTCATTCTGGCCCTCTTCATTTTCCCGGACACCGTAGCAGGCGGGCCTGATACCGTTCGGGTCCCGGAAACCGACGATGCCATAACCGGTGATCATGGCGATAACAGCATAGGCACCTTTGCAACGCTTGTGCACTGCGCGCACAGCGGAAAAGATCTCGTCCTTGGTGGGGTTCAGCTTACCCAGCTTCTGCAGTTCGTGGGCGAACACGTTCAGCAGAACTTCAGAATCCGAGTTGGTGTTGATGTGGCGCAGATCGGTTCGGAACAGATCGCTGCTCAGCTCATCGGCATTGGTCAGGTTGCCGTTGTGCGCCAGGGTAATGCCGTAGGGGCTGTTTACATAGAACGGCTGGGCCTCCGCTGAACTTGAGCTACCCGCCGTGGGATAACGCACATGCCCGATGCCCACGTTACCCACCAACCGGCGCATATGGCGAGTATGGAAAACATCCCGCACCAGTCCATTGTCTTTACGTAAAAAGAATCGGTTGTCCTGGAAGGTAACAATACCCGCCGCATCCTGGCCACGGTGCTGAAGAACAGTCAGTGCATCATAAAGAAGCTGATTGACGTTGGAAGTACTGACGATACCGACAATGCCGCACATGGCTGGATATATCTCCGAGTGTTAAAACTGAATGTTAACGGGATGCAGACGCGGGTTCCACGCCTTCAGGTTCTGCGGACGCCTCCGGGGCTGTCTGTGCGCCCTGCTCCGGACCGAGGAAGCGGGCAAATTCGTCGCCGAGCGTGCGCCTGGACCAATCCTCAACTACCGCAAGGCGTTCAATCATGACCGACGTTCTCCACCAGGTATCCTCGGCCAGCGGCGTGTAGCGCGTGAAGGCAATGGCGACAATCACAACCACAACCCCTCTGAGAAGACCAAACCCCATGCCGAGCACCCTGTCCGTTGCTGACAGGCCGGTCGCACGCACCAGGTGGCCGATCATATTGTTGATGATCGCGCCAACGATCAGGGTGCCAAAGAAAAGGATGGCAAACGCTGCAATCAACCGCACCAGCGGTGTTTCCACGGTGGACTCCAGAAGAGATTGCATCTGGGGGTGAAACGTCCGGGCGATGATAAATGCACCAACCCAGGTAACCAGCGACAGCGCTTCACGGACGAAGCCCCGCTTCAGACTGATAAGCGTGGAGACGGCAATGAGGGCAATGATGACCCAGTCTATCCAGATCAGCGCTTCCATGGAAAACCCGGTGGAGAAAACGAAAGGCGGATTCTAACAGGAAACCGGGTGACACCAAACTGCCGAAGCCAGATTAAATCCGGCAACGGCCAGTTATTTGTCGCCGGTGGTGACCAGGCTGTTCAAGCCGAAGGCTTTATCAAGGGCCGCCTTGGCTTTCTGGGCATCGTCTTTGTTGACGAACGGGCCGCTGAATACCCGGGTCAGGGTGCTATCGCCGCGATCAACCTGTTGCAGGTGGGCGCCGTACCCCATGTCGAGAACCTTGTCCCGCAAACGCCGGGCGTTGTCCTGGTTACCAAAACTGCCAAGCTGCACCACCCACGCACCTTCAAGTGAACCCGTAAACTCGGCCTTATCGCCAGGTTCTGCAGCGCCTGTGGAGGCAGCATCTTGTTTTTCGGCTGGCGCCGCAGGCTCCGGCTCAGCGGAGGATTCTGCCGGTACTGGTTCCACCTGTTGGGAATTTGGCTCCGGGGCGGGCTCCTCCTCGGCAACAGCGTTTTCCTCGATGATCCGAAAACCGGCCGCCGGCTCGTCGTTAACGGGCGGCGCGGAACTCCTGGGTGCCTCTGCGCCGACGGTCTTGTTATCCGGATACTGAGATTCAGGCATCTCAACTTCGGGGAACGGAGGTTCCTCGGGAATGGTGATGGGGGTTGACTGTCTTTGGGAATGGGGCTCGTCAAAAATCATCGGCACGAAAATAACCGCGAGTGAAACCAGCACCAGTGCGCCAATGATCCGCTGCTTCAGTCCATCCACCTGAGAGGGCTCCCGTTAACAACCTGTTTGATCACGATACTAACCGGCCACTCGCCAGAACTCAAAGCTTCCCAGGGGCCTATGGACAAACTTTAAGACGCTTCCGAAGCCGGCAGAAGCTCTTCCCTGGCCAGAGCAACCGTGAAGAACGAACCGAACACCACGACCCGATCACCGGACACTGCCTCGCCCATGGCCGCTGCGAGAGCCTCAGACACAGAATCAAAAACGCCGGGCGTTCCCCGAAATGGCACGCTTGCGATACGCTTCATCAGGCTGTCGGAATCAAGCCCTCTGGCAACATTCAGGCCCGCCAGGTACCACTGATCAACGACGGACGACATGGCACCGACCACACCCTCCACATCCTTGTCTCCCAACGCGCCGTACACAGCCAGGATACGCCCGTGGCCATCACCATCACATCGAAGGCTACGGAGGTTGTCAACGAGCCAGGCAGCAGCATGGGGGTTGTGACCAACGTCTATAATGACATCCGGATCGTGATGAATGGTTTCAAACCGGCCTGGAACCCGCACGCTATGTATCGCATGCTGAAGGCTTTCCAGTGAAAGCTCCGGTACGAGTTGCCGGGAGAGCACCGCCGCAGCCGCCACACTCTGGACAGGCAAGGGGCCGGCTGGCAACTCTATCTTCTCGTCGCCAATAGTGAGCACAACCTGTCCGGGAGCACCGGGCGCAAGCGTATAATCGCGGCCGGTGAGCTTCAGCGCCACCTTCTGCGCCGCGGCCTGTTGAAGGACCGAGGATGGAGGATTTGGATCCGCACAAACGGCGGGTATACCCGGCCTGAGGATCCCCGCTTTTTCAAAACCAATGACTTCCCGGTTATCCCCCAGAAAACCAATATGATCGATATCTACTGACGTGATCACCGCGTAGTCCGGGTCCAGCACGTTGACTGCATCCAGGCGACCTCCCAACCCGACTTCCAGCACCCAATTCTCAACGCCGGCGTCTGCAAATGCGACAAAAGCGGCCAGCGTTCCGAATTCAAAATAGGTCAGAGTCACCCCGCGGCGAGCCGCCTCCACCCGCTCGAAGGCGGTCACCAGGGCCGCATCGGAAATCTCCTGGCCACCAATCCGAACCCGCTCGTTATAGCGGAACAGATGGGGGGACATATAAGCCCCGGTGCTCCTGCCGGCTGCCAGCAAAATCGACTCAAGTGCCGTAACCGTGGTGCCTTTGCCATTGGTCCCTGCCACGGTAATGATGCGAGCCTGAGGCTTGCGCGGGAACAACCGCCGCAGAACCACCAGTACCCGGTCCAGGCCGAGATCTATTTCTGTGGGATGAATGGCTTCAAGCCAGTGCAGCCATTCTTGAACAGACGCCCCGAGGGCCGGAGGCCCAACGGGGGCTGAGGAGGATTCAGTGCCCTTCTGGTTCATCAACGTCCGGCTTTTCAGTAACTTCAAATTCGATGGGGGCTTCGGTGCCGGGCTTTTCCTGGGCAGTAAACTTGGCCAACAGATGGGCGATGCGCTCACGCATCTGATGACGATGCAGAATCATATCAATCGCACCATGTTCCAGCAGAAATTCGCTGCGCTGGAAACCTTCCGGCAGTTTCTCGCGCACGGTTTGCTCGATAACCCGTGGGCCCGCGAAACCGATCAGAGCGTAAGGTTCAGCAATATTGAGGTCACCCAGCATAGCGAGGCTGGCCGATACACCACCAAAGACCGGATCGGTCATCACTGAAATGTATGGTATGCCTTCCTGCTTGAGCTTCTCCAACACCGCCGCGGTCTTGGCCATCTGCATTAAAGACAGTATGGCTTCCTGCATGCGGGCACCGCCACTGGCGGAAAAGCAGACCAAGGGAATCCGGTGCTCAAGAGCCACATTCGCTGCCTGGACAAACTTCTCGCCAACCACCTGACCCATCGAACCGCCCAGGAAGTTGAACTCGAACGCGCAGGCAACCAAAGGGACACCCATGGTTGTGCCACGCATGGCAATCAGCGCATCTTTTTCGCCGGTCGCTTTCTGCGCCGCCGCGAGTCGGTCCTTGTAGCGCTTGCTGTCTTTGAACTTCAGCCGATCTGACGGTTCGAGGTGAGCTGCCAGCTCCTCACGCCCGTCTTTGTCCAGAAAGATATCCAGTCGACGACGTGCAGACACCCGCAGATGGTGATTACACTTGGGGCAAACGTCCAGGTTCTTCTCGAGCTCCGGCTTGTACAGGAATGCGCCGCATTTGGGGCATTTCTTCCATAACCCTTCCGGCACTCCGGTACGTTGCCGTGATTCCGAGCGAATCTTGCTCGGCATGATTTTGTCCAGCCAGTTACTCATGCTCTCGTCCTGTCCTTTGATGCCTGGATAATGCCCGCTCAGTGAGCGAGGCTGTCCAGCGCTTCGCGCATCGGGTGCAGCAGATCCGTCAGTGCGTTACGCAAAGCGTCAGGATCTGTCTGATGTCGGGCTATTGTATCGACCAGAACACTGCCAACAATTACACCATCGGATACTCTGCCTACTGCAGCGGCAGTTTCCGCATCCCTGATACCAAAGCCCACACCCACCGGTAACGCCGTGAGCTCGTGCACGTGGGCCACTTTCTTCGCGACTTCATCAACATCAATGGTTGCGGACCCGGTCACGCCCTTGATAGAAACATAGTACACATAGCCGGATGAGTGCTCACTGATCGCCTTGATCCGGTCATCCGTGGTTGTCGGCGCCAAAAGGAAAACCGGATCCAGATGGCGGTCGGCAAACAGCGGTGCTACCTGATCAGCCTCTTCGGGAGGCAGGTCAACCGTCAGAACGCCATCGACACCTGCGTCCGCTGCCACATCTGCAAACGCTTCATAGCCCATGGCCTCCATCGGGTTCAGATAACCCATCAGCACCACCGGGGTATCCGGATCGGTCTTGCGGAACTCCTTGACCATCGCCATCACCTGACGCAGCGACGTACCGTGCTTGAGCGCCCTTTCACAGGCCAGCTGAATCACCGGACCATCAGCCATCGGGTCCGAGAACGGCACGCCCAGCTCGATAATATCAGCACCGGCAGAGACCAGGGTATGCATCAGGCTGACCGTCTGATCCGGATGTGGATCGCCCGCTGTAATATAGGGAATCAGCGCCTTGCGGCCCTGCTCTTTCAATGCTTTCAATACGCCTTCAATTCGGCTCATGCCTGCTCCTGATACCTTCAGATCTCAATGCCATCAAGCTGGGCAATGGTGTGAATATCCTTGTCGCCGCGACCGGAGATGTTGATCACCAGCATTTGGTCCTTGTCCATGGTTGCGGCCAGCTTCACGCCATAAGCCACGGCGTGCGCGGTTTCCAGCGCCGGCATAATCCCTTCCACGCGTGTCAGTTTACGGAAGCCATCCAGGGCCTCGTCATCAGTCACTGACACATAATTGGCTCGACCAATGTCTTTCAACCAGGCATGTTCGGGCCCCACTCCGGGATAGTCCAGACCAGCACTAACGGAATGTGTTCCGGCGATCTGGCCATTCTCATCTTCCATCAGGTAGGTCCGGTTACCATGCAGCACTCCGGGGCGACCGGCACAAAGCGGCGCCGCATGTTGTCCGGTTTCAATCCCCAGACCACCGGCTTCAACACCATAAAGCTCCACGGACTCATCCGCCAGGAACGGATAGAACATACCAATGGCGTTAGAACCGCCACCGACGCAGGCCACCAGTGCGTCCGGCAGTTTACCCACTTTTTCCATGGCCTGTTTACGGATTTCTCGCCCAATCACCGACTGGAAATCACGCACCAGTAAAGGATAGGGATGCGGCCCTGCCACAGTGCCGATGATGTAGAAAGTATCATCCACATTCGCGACCCAGTCGCGCATGGCATCATTCATGGCATCCTTAAGGGTTTTCGTACCGCTCTGAACGGCATGGACGGTCGCGCCCAGCAGTTTCATGCGGTACACGTTCAGGGACTGACGCTTGACGTCTTCTGCCCCCATGAATACGTGACATTCAAGGCCCAGACGGGCACAAACCGTGGCGGTGGCTACACCATGTTGACCGGCGCCAGTTTCTGCAATGATGCGCTTCTTGCCCAGAAAACTGGCCAGCAGGGCCTGGCCAATGGTGTTATTCACCTTATGGGCACCGGTGTGGTTGAGGTCTTCGCGCTTGAGCCAGATTTGTGCGCCACCGGCTTCCCGAGTCAGGCGCTCTGCGAAATACAGCGGGCTGGGACGGCCAACATAATCGGCGAGGTCATTATCAAAAGTCGCCTGGAATTCCGGATCCTCCTTCAACCGAAGGTACTCCTTTTCCAGGGTCATCAGAGAATCCATCAGGGTTTCTGAAACAAACCGTCCACCAAAGGCACCGAAGTGACCTCTCGCATCAGGAAGCGCCTTCAACATTTCTTCAGTCAGTTTTACAGACACGGTGAACCTCTTTGAAAAATTGAGACAATTTGGTGGTGTCTTTCTTACCCTTGCTCTCTTCCACCCCACCGCTGACGTCAACAGCCCAGGGGCGTACCTGCTCAATCGCGCGGGCTACGTTATCAGATGACAACCCACCGGCCAATATCAGGGGCAAGGGCCTGCTTTCAGGAATCAGTGACCAGTTGAACGACTGGCCGGTACCGCCATAGCGGTTTGGATCCCAGGCGTCCACCAACAAACCGGAAGCCTGATGATAATCGGCAAACGCCTGTTCGATCTGTCCGGGCTCACGCACCCTGACGGCCTTGATCCAGCGTCGGCCAAAAGACTGGCAGAACTCCGGACTCTCATCGCCATGGAACTGCAGCAGATCCAGTGGCACAGCATCCAGAACTGCTTCGACATAATCCCGCTCAGGATTCACGAACAGTCCAGTAACCGCCACGAACGCAGGAACCTTGGCGGCCAGGATTCGGGCCTGCTCCAGATCGACCGCTCTAGGGCTCGGCGCATAAAACACCAGACCTATGGCATCGGCGCCACAGGCTACCCCGGCTTCCACATCCTGCGGGCGCGTCAGGCCACATATTTTTACGCGGGCTGTCATGCAGGAGCCTTTCCCTGTTTCGGGTGTATGTGAGTTGGTGTGATCGGCGCGTTGCTGGCCGGGTCAAACCAGGGAGTAACGAACGCCGGTCCACACAATGCCTTGGGAATCCCGAAGGACTCAGGATAACCGACATCCACCAGGTAGAGCCCGTAAGGAGGGGCGGTCACACCGGCAAGTTTGCGATCACGGCGTTCCAGAATATCACCAATCCAGCCTTCAGGCTGCTGACCATTACCAACCGCCATCAAGGCACCGGCAATATTGCGTACCATATGATGAAGAAAGGCGTTGGCCTGCACATCTATTACGATAAACTCTCCGCATCGGGTTACCGAAATCTGCTCCAGAAACCGAACCGGAGTCCGGGACTGGCAACCGGCAGCGCGAAATGAGGAGAAGTCATGCTCGCCGACCAGTGCCTGGGCTGCACAATGCATTCTTTCGGCATCCAACGGACGAAATGTCCAGGACACCTGTCCACGCTGGATCCCCGGGCGCACCGGATGATTGTAGATCACATACCGGTAACGTCGGTAAATCGCGGAAAACCTGGCGTGAAAATCGCCCTGACCGTTCCCTGCCCAGTGCACAGAAATGTCATCAGGTAATGCCGTGTTCATTCCCATGACCCAGGAACGAAGGTTTCGAACCGATGGCGTGTCAAAATGGGCTACCTGAAAACTGGCATGCACGCCGGCGTCGGTGCGGCCTGCACACACCAGGTCGACCGGATGGTCGGCAACGCGGGCCGCGGCCCGGGAAAGTTCTGCCTCCACCGAACGCACGCCACTCTTCTGCAATTGCCAGCCATGAAAGGCCTGACCGTCGTACTCAAAGATGATGGCAACCCGTCCATTACCAATGGCGTTATCTGTGGTGAGAGGCTGAGGCGTGAGGAACAAGTGCTGACCCGATTGCTGTCCACTGAAAAAGCAAAACGCCGGCTCAATGGCCGGCGCTTGCCGCGGTTAGTTGATTATAACGAATCAGGAGAGATTTTTAAGAAGCTCTTGTGCTTCTGCCTTCTGTTCTTCGTTACCCTCAAGAGCAACTTCCTCCAGAATATCCCTGGCACCGTCGCTGTCACCCATTTCGATGTAGGCCCGTGCCAGATCAAGTTTGGTGGCAGCTTCGTCAGTACCGGCGAGGAAGTCAAAGTCATCCTCGTCGTCCAGAGCGCTCTCATCAATATCCAATCCGCTATCACTACGAGTGGAGCTTTCGTCCAGAGAGTCTGACGCCACCGGCACGACTTCGTCCTCCAGCTCTTCAGGAGCCGGTTCGGCCTCAGCAACCTCTTCTGTCTGCTCCGCCAGCTCTTCCGGATTCTGCTGGTCAACGCCCGGCTCATCAGCCTCGGATTCGCTGAGTGCATCTTCCAGCCCAAGCTCATCTTCCAGGGATGGTTCGTCTTCCTGAGGACCAGCAGGTTCTCCGTTATCAGAGAACTCTTCCATCAGCGCGAGATCTTCATCAGATACATCCAGTTCCAGGTCATCCAGATCGGATTCTCCAAGCTCCAGTTCAGAAGGCTCATCGTCCTCGCCGGCAACCTTATCCAGCTCCGCATCAAGCTCGTCCAGGAAGGACTCGTCAAGCGAATCAGACTCCAGGTCCAGATCCGATACCTCGGTGTCTTCCTGCTTAACTGGCTCTTCTTCCGTCGGCTCAAGGTCGTCATCAAGATCGAAGCCCAGCTCAAGATCGTCTTCCTGATCCGAAACGGTACCAGACTGATCCGCCTCAACCGGCTCCGCTTCATCGGTTTCCAAGGAGGGCTCATCTGAACCGGCGAGTGCGTCGTCTTCAAAGGCCGACTCGAAATCCAGACTGAAGTCCTCTTCTTTGGATTCGGAAGTCCCGGTTGCCTCATCCAGACCGGAATCCAGATCAAGTGAAGCGTAATCAGTTTCGGTGGCGGACTCGTCTTCAGACTCCGGTTCTTCACCAATGCCGGACAGATCGTACTCAATCATGTCATCCCGGCCATCGGATTCTTTGCTGACATCGGACTCCAGCTCACCGAACTCGTTTTCATCAGCGGGCTCTGAAGTGGCTTCAAATTCGTCAGCTTTCAGCTCGTCAGAGATATCCCAGTCATCCGAAGCATGCTCGGTGGCCGGCTCTTGCTCTGGCTGACTGCCGAACGAATCCGAGCGCAGTTGGGATTCAAGGTCGTCGATGCTGGGCATCGCTTCAGCTTCAGCAAGGCGCTCCCGGAGGGATTCAGCTTCCTGGATAGCTGCCTCATCATCCAGCGCTTCAACTTCACGGTACTGCTTTTCAAACGCGTCGCGGTCCTGATTGTCCGCATACACAGACAACAGCTTCAGGCGCAGATCAGTACGGCTGGGCTCACGTGAAATGGCGTTCTCGAGCACCTGGGCTGCCTGATCGTGACGACCGTAAGCAACATAGGTTTCTGCTTCGGCAATGGCATCACCGGCTTCCGCTTCTGCCTCATCCTCATCTTCGAGACTGAGGTCGAACGAATCACCGCCTTCGCCTTCATCACTGTTCAACTGGTCGTAGAATTCTTTTTCGCGATTGGCATTGCGTCGTGCCACGAGCAACAACAACAGAAGCAGAAGGATAAGACCACCACCGAGGGCAATCTGATACATCGGATTGTTCAGAATACCGTCAATAATGTTACCCGGAAATGCCTTTTCAGGCGCCGTTACTGGTTGCAGCGGCTTTGGCTGCTGGGTCTGCGGGACGGCCGCGGGCTCGGATTCAGATGGAGATTCCTGCTCGGTAACGGCAGGCTGCTCTGCCACCACCTCATCAGCAGCACCCCCTTCGACATCACCACCAAACGGTTCTTCACCTGCAATATCGGCTTCGTCCGGGACCATGGCGCTATCTTCTTCCGCCATCGGTGTGTCGGCCGTTTCACCTTCAAGGACTTCATCGGCCTGACCACCACCGAACGGATCTTCACCGGTGCCGGCACCCAGATCACCTTCTACTGGTGTTGTCGCCGGTTCAACGTCAGACTCTGTCTCAGCAGTATCGGTCGGAGCTGGAGACTCTTCTTCCGACACCATACCCTGCATATCCGCAAGCTGGCTGTTCTTCAGTTCCAGCAACCGCTGCAGGGTCTCAACCTGGTCCTGTAGATCCTGGACACGGGTATTGAGTTCGTCATTTTCGCGTTTTGCGGCCTCCAGCTCTTCCATCGCAACTGCGGAACCGGCATCAACACCGCCCGGCAGATCGCCGTCACCACCGGCAGAACCACCGTCTTCGGTAGACCGGGATTCCGATTCATCGGCAACCAGCAGGCGCAACTCATCACCCGCTGCCGCCTGAGTAGCACCCTGTCCTGCCGCAGCCTGGGCGGTATCCGTTGCATCAACGGTTCTCGGAGACTGGAATTCCTGGTTCTGCTGTGCAACTACCCGATTGGCTTCAGCGCGGCTACGGCTCCGAATCTGATCCAGAGAGGGAATCCGCAACACCTCACCACGCTTCAGGCGGTTAATATTCCCGCCAATGAACGCGTTAGGATTCTGATCCTGAATCGCGAGCATAACCTGCTGCATGGAAACCGAACCATCCGGACGTACCTGCTGGGCAATGGTCCAGAGTGTGTCGGATGGCCCTGTCGGACCAAACGTATCTGCCTGATAGCCACGCGACACGGAGCCTTCTGCTGCCGCCTGGCGGCGGACAGATTCCTGGCTGCGCGCCGGCTGCTGTCTGGTGGCTGTCGTGGCCGGAGCACTGACTTGCTCCTCAATACCAGATTCCTCGGCGTAAACCGGAGGATCGACCAGCACGGCATATTCCCGCATCAGGCGACCATTGGGCCAGGTCAGCTCGAGGAGGAAATTCAGATACGGCTCGCGTACCGGCGCCCGGGAGGAAACATTGATGGCCAGATTGCCATCCGTCCCGGTAACCACTTCAAACCTTAATTGACTCAGAAACTGGTGGCGGTCCAGGCCGACGCGCTCATAGGCGGCCTCCGGTGCCACATTGACGAACACTTCACCGGGATCAACACCGCGACTCTGATTCAGTGATATTTCTGCATCCAGTGGCTCGTTCAGCCAGGACTGGAGCTCAATTTCTCCAAGTCCAAGCGCCTGAGCCATTCCAGAGCCGAGCCCTCCCGCCAGCGCCAGGGCAACCGCAAGCTTGCGTACCTTCATGCTTATTCCTTTCCAGTCTCCGTTATTCTTTACTGCCGTATCTCAACAGAATCGGACGAGGTTGGATGACTTTCGCCTTGTTATTTCTCGTTTTTATATCGCAATTATACCGTTCGGTTTGGCAAGTATTGTTGATAAAACCCGTTTTATCAATCAATCAGCTGCAATCCTTGCACCGTTTTTTTATCTATCGGGCGGAACTCCTTAGCGCCCTTGAAAATAACAGGGGCGGACGCTGAAATCAGCCTCCGCCCCTGACCGGCTTGCAAAAAACCGGACACAGTTGGCATTAATTACCGCTGTGTAACACTTTTTAACGTTCCTGAAGGATTCGCAGCATCCGACGCAGCGGTTCTGCAGCACCCCACAGCAACTGGTCACCCACCGTGAAAGCGGAAATGTATTCCGGCCCCATGGACAACTTGCGAATTCGACCAATCGGAATGCTCAGTGTGCCAGTGACCTTGGCCGGAGTGAGTTCCTGCATGGTGGCATCGCGATCGTTGGGAATAACTTTCACCCAGTCGTTGGCCTTGGCCAGAATGCCTTCAATTTCGGAAACTGACAGGTCTTTCTTCAGCTTGATGGTCAGCGCCTGACTATGGGAACGCATGGCGCCAATGCGCACGCAGATACCATCGATAGGGATCGGGTTGTCACTCCGACCAAGAATCTTGTTGGTCTCGACGCCCGCTTTCCACTCTTCCTTGCTCATGCCGTTATCGAGCTGCTTGTCGATAAACGGAATCAGACTGCCCGCCAGCGGCACACCGAAATGCTCAGTGGGGAAATCGCCGGAACGCATGGTATCAGTCACCTTGCGATCGATGTCGAGGATGGCGGAAGACGGGTCAGCCAGCTCAGATTTGACGCTCTCATTCAACGCGCCCATCTGGTTCAACAGCTCCCGCATATTCTGGGCACCAGAGCCGGACGCTGCCTGGTACGTCATCGGAGACACCCACTCGATCAGATCCTGCTCCAGCAGGCCGCCCAGGGCCAGCATCATCAGGCTCACGGTGCAGTTACCGCCGATATAATCCTTTACGCCCTTATCCAGGGCCGCATCGATCACGTTACGGTTAACCGGATCCAGCACGATCACAGAGTGATCGACCATACGCAGAGTGGATGCCGCATCAATCCAGTAACCGTCCCAGCCTGCATCACGCAGCTTCTGGTAAACCTCGGTGGTGTAATCGCCGCCCTGACAGGTAACGATCACATCCATCCCCTTGAGGATGTCGATATCGAACGCGTCCTGCAATGGAGGAACGCCGTCTTTGCCTACGTCCGGGGCCGGCTTCCCTGCCTGGGAAGTGGTGAAAAACACCGGATCGATGTCGGCAAAATCATTTTCTTCACGCATGCGCTGCATGAGGACCGAGCCCACCATGCCGCGCCAACCTACAAGTCCAACTCGCTTCATGTGCGACCTTTGAACCTCGTTTTATGCCCGCCCGCTACCGTTATCGCTGGCAGGGACAGGATGGATGATCCCGCAACGGCTGCATCCTGCCGTTGTCGGGTCTCGATTGAGCAAACCAGTGGTGCTTTAAAGCGCGTTCAGAACCGCCTCACCCATGTCGCGAGTGGATACCTTCTGACCGCCTTCCGACATAATGTCGGCGGTACGCAGCCCCTGGTCCAGCACCTTGCTGACCGCCGCCTCGATGGCCTGGGCGGCTTTTTCCTCATTCAGGCTGTAACGCAACATCATTGCAGCACTGAGGATGGTAGCCAGCGGGTTGGCAATGCCCTGCCCGGCAATATCCGGCGCCGAGCCGTGACACGGCTCATACATACCCTGCTTTTCGGAATTCAGTGACGCAGAGGGAAGCATGCCGATAGAACCGGTGAGCATTGCCGCTTCGTCAGAAAGAATATCACCAAACATGTTGCCAGTCACAATCACGTCGAACTGCTTGGGCGCACGGACCAACTGCATGGCTGCGTTATCCACGTACATATGGGAAAGCTCCACATCCGGATATTCCCGCTTCAGGTCTTCCATGATTTCCCGCCACAGCACGGTCACTTCCAGCACGTTGGCCTTGTCAACCGAGCACAGCTTCTTGCCTCGTTGCTGGGCCGCCTCGAAGGCAACCCGGCCAATACGCCGAATCTCGGACTCGGTGTACTGGTAGGTGTTGTAGCCCTGGCGCTCACCGCTTTCCAGCTCACGCACACCACGAGGCTGTCCAAAATAAATACCACCGGTGAGTTCGCGGACGATCAGAATGTCCAGCCCGGAAACCACCTCCGGCTTCAGGGACGAAGCAGACGCCAGCTGCGGATACAGAATGGCCGGACGCAGGTTGGCAAACAGCTCAAGGTTGGAACGCAGCCCCAACAGTCCCTTTTCCGGGCGCTTCGCCATCGGGAGGCTGTCCCACTTTGGCCCCCCTACAGCCCCCAGCAGAATCGCATCGGCCTTACGGGCCTTCTCCAGGGTTTCTTCAGGCAGCGGCGTATCAGTCTCATCAATCGCCGCACCGCCAACGAGGGCAGATTCAAAACTCAGCGCCAGCCCGAACTGGTCGTTCACCTTATGCAGAACCTTCTCCGCTTCTGCCACAATCTCCGGACCAATGCCGTCGCCCGGCAGGAGCAATACATTACGGGACATAATCCAATTCCTTGTTAATCAGTTTGCAGTATTAAACAACCAGGGAGCGGTCTTGCGCCGGGATTCTTCATAAGCGCGAATGGTATCCGCATCTTCCAGGGTCACGCCGATGTCGTCCAGACCGTTCAGCAAACAATGACGGCGGAAATCATCAACATCAAAACTGAACGACTCACCACCGGGTGTCGCCACCGTTTTAGCCTCGAGATCGACCGTCAGCTGATAGCCTTCATTCTCTTCGGTTTCCCGGAACAGCTTATCAACCACTTCTTCATTTAAAACAATAGGTAAAAGGCCATTCTTAAAGCAGTTATTGTAGAATATATCGGCAAAGCTCGGAGCAATAATCACCCGGAAACCGAAATCATCCAGCGCCCAGGGCGCGTGCTCACGGCTGGAACCGCAGCCAAAATTGGTCCGGGCCAGCAACACGCTGGCGTTCCTGTAACGCTCCTGGTTCAACACGAAATCCGGGTTCAGCGGACGGTTGGAACAATCCTGATCCGGCTTGCCTTCATCCAGATAACGCAGCTCATCGAACAGGTTCGGGCCAAAGCCCGTGCGCTTGATGGACTTCAAAAACTGCTTGGGAATAATCATGTCCGTGTCCACATTGGAACGGTCCATGGGGGCAACAATGCCCTGGTGTTGCGTAAATGCTCGCATGGTCTCTCTCCTGTGGCTCAGTTCATCAATTCACGGACATCAACGAAGTGACCAGTCACCGCTGCCGCGGCGGCCATGGCCGGGCTTACCAGGTGAGTACGCCCACCAAAGCCCTGACGACCTTCGAAGTTCCGGTTTGAGGTAGACGCACAATGCTCACCCTGCCCCAGCTTGTCGGCGTTCATGGCCAGACACATGGAACAACCCGGATCACGCCATTCCAGACCCGCCTCGATAAAGATTTTGTCGAGACCTTCCTGCTCCGCCTGGGTTTTGACCAGACCGGAACCCGGAACCACCATCGCCTGCTTGAGGCTGGCCGCGACCTTGCGACCCTTTACCACCGCCGCAGCTTCCCGCAGATCCTCAATTCGGCTGTTGGTGCAGGAACCGATAAACACGCGATCCAGCTTGATATCGGTAATCTTCTGATTCGGCTGAAGGCCCATGTACTTCAACGCGCGGACGATCCCCTCGCGCTTGATGGGATCCTCTTCCTTCGCAGGATCCGGCACCGCGCCCTCTACACCAACCACCATCTCCGGCGACGTGCCCCAGCTCACCTGAGGCTGAATGGCGGAGCCATCAAGCTCAACCACTTTGTCGAACACCGCATCATCGTCGCTGTGGAGCGTGCGCCAATATTCAACCGCCTTGTCCCAGGTCTCACCCCTGGGCGAAAACGGACGACCTTTGACATACTCGATGGTGGTGTCATCCACTGCCACCATACCCACCCGGGCACCGGCTTCGATGGACATATTACAAATGGTCATCCGGCCTTCCATGCTCAAACCACGGATCGCCTCGCCACCAAATTCAATGGCGTAACCGGTACCACCGGCGGTACCAATCTTGCCGATGATCGCCAGAACCACATCCTTGCCGGTAACACCCGCGCCCAGCTTGCCGTTCACCTTTACCAGCATGTTCTTCATCTTCTTCTGGACCAGGCACTGGGTCGCCAGAACATGCTCCACTTCAGACGTGCCGATACCATGAGCCAGACAGCCAAAAGCGCCGTGAGTAGAAGTATGAGAATCACCGCAGACAATGCTCATGCCCGGCAACGTCGCACCCTGCTCCGGCCCAATCACGTGCACGATACCCTGACGCTGATCCTTGATCTTGAACTCGAGAATCCCGAATTCGTCACAGTTCTTGTCCAGCGTCTCCACCTGAGTGCGGGACACCGGATCCACAATGCCGTCGATACCTTTGTCACGATCCGTGGTCGGAACGTTATGATCCGGAGTGGCAATATTGGCATCAATCCGCCAAGGCTTGCGGCCAGCCAGACGAAGGCCCTCAAAGGCCTGAGGTGATGTCACTTCGTGCAACAATTGACGATCAATGTAAATCAACGCGGAACCATCGTCCCGCTGCTTGACCAAATGGTCGTCCCACAATTTGTCGTATAAGGTCTTGCCCGCCATGATTCTCTCTCACTCTCTGGGGGTTTCTGTTTCTGCTTCGAATGATGACATCATACCCCTGCGCCACGAATAACCTCAATTCATGTTTTTTATGCTTTGCATTCCAAACAGGAATCAACAATAGTAGAGCCATACTTCGGCGCAGGTCACGAACGGGCGGGTAAGGCTTTTCAAAACACGCCTACAAGCACATCCCTGTGGGCTCGTTTCGGGCCGTCCTTGGCCCTCAACGGTTTTGAAAAGCCTTACCCGCCCGTTCGCTCCCCCAACATGAGTCGGGAAGTCCTGAAACCTGCACCCAAGTATGAGGAGCAGATTCAGGAACCCCCTCCCAAAAATGTCGGAGGCCATGGATGGCCGGAGAGAAGCGCACACGGACGTGCTTGTAGCGGTTTTTGGGAGGGGGTTCCTGAATCTGATCCCTGCACCAACGTGGAATCCACCCATCAATTGGAGCAGCAACTATGGACGCAAACTCCCTGAAAGCATTCCTGACAATCGTCGACCAGGGTTCCTTCTCAGAAGCCGCTGAAACCCTGCACCTGACACAGCCAGCCATCAGCAAACGCCTGGCCGCCCTGGAAACCCAACTGGACACCCGACTGATCGACCGCAGTAACCGGGAAATCCGCCTGACCGAAGCCGGCACAAGACTCCTCCCCCATGCCCGCAAAATCCTCGACGAAATCCACAACGCCCGCATGGCCCTCACCACCAGCGCCGACAGCATCGGAGGCGAACTCCACGCCATCGCCAGCCACCACATCGGCCTGCACCACCTGCCCAACTGGCTGCGCCGCTACCGCCGGGAATACCCTCAAGTAGATCTGCACCTGCAATTCATGGAATCCGATGCCGCCTACGACCAGATGAACAAACGCAACGCAGAACTGGCCTTTGTGACCCTCAGCGACAGCATGAATCCGGAGTTCTCCATCCTTGCCCAGTGGCCAGACCCAATGGCCTTCGTGGTTGGGAAAGAACACCCTCTCGCAACACTGGCGAGTCCTGAACTTTCTGACCTCGCGCCACACCCGGCGTTGCTACCGGACACCAGCACCGCCACCTACCGGGTGGTCAGCCGTCTGTTTCTGGAAGCCAACCTCACCCTGAGACCCCTGATGCCAACCAACTACCTGGAAACCATCAAAATGATGGTAAGCGTTGGCCTTGGGTGGAGCATTTTGCCGGTTAGCATGCTCGATAACAGCCTGAAAGTGCTTGAAGTGCCCCACCCTGTTACCCGGGTTCTGGGTGCCGTGGCGCTCTCCCGCCGACAACTGGGTAGTGCCGCGCAGGCATTGCTGCAGATAGTAGAAGAGGAAGAAACGCGACCAGAGTCCAGTCAATGATCGTGCTGGAGCTGAGGTGGCGGCTGCAAACCCCGCCAAGTTACGATAATCGCAAGGGCCATTGCGGCGGCACCACCCCAGAACGCCGCGGAGGTACTGAAACCATCCACCAGGAAACCTGATAACCATGCACCGAGCGCCCCGCCGGCGCCAAAGGTCAGGCCACTGTAAAGAGCCTGACCCTGGCCATGATGGTGCTTACCGAAGAAGCCCTGAATGTATTGGACGGATACTGCATGCAATGCGCCGTAAGAAGCCGCATGCAACAGTTGGGCAAAGATCAGCACCGGCAATACCGACGTAAGCTCGGCAATCAGGCCCCAGCGGATCATCGTCAGCACCAGCGCCCCCAGCACCACCTGCCGTACACTAAAACGCCGGGATAGCCTGTGCATAATCAGAAACAGGCCGATCTCCGCGATGACTCCGAGTGACCACAGTAACCCGATGGCCAGTTTGCCGTATCCATGTTGTTCCAGGTGGATACTGAAGAAGGTGTAGTAGGCACCATGTGATACCTGAAGCAGAAAATTCATCGCGAAAAAAGCGATCACAGCCGGATGGGTGACAATTGCTTTGAGGCTACCGACAGGTGCAGATTGCTGCTTGCGCTCGCCACGCTCGGAAGGCACCAGAAATGCCGAGACGGCAATCCCTGCAAATACCGGCAATAACAGCCACGGCAAGTACTGAATCTCCACCAGCTCCAGTAGCCCGCCGACCAGAGCCACTGCGCCGATAAATCCTACAGAGCCCCAAAGACGAACCTTGCCGTACTTGTCCCGATGCTTGCCGAGTACCCGCAGGGTAATGACTTCATACAGCGGCAAAATGGCGTTCCAGAAAAAGGTGAACACCAGCATGACCAGCAACAGACCGTAGAATCCGGGTTCCAGAAACACGCCGGCGAAAAACAGCGAGCCGAAAATAGCACCAAAACGCACCAGGCGGACCCGGTGGCCGGTCCGGTCACCGATGTACCCCCAAACACTGGGTGCCACGATCTTGGTTAGCTGGATGGTCGCCATCAATGTGGCGATCTGGAGATAGGAGTAGCCCTGCCCCTCAAGATAGAGGGACCAATAGGGCAAAAGCCCTCCAAGGAGGGCAAAAAACCAGAAATAGAGGTTCGACAGCCGCCAGTAGATGGTAGCGCCTCCCCTGGATCAGAGCTGGCCGAGGACAGGCGTGGTGACTTCTACATCGCCGTTCTGGCCGCGATGACGCAGGTAATGATCCATCAGGACGATCGCCATCATGGCTTCGGCGATGGGCGTCGCGCGGATACCGACACAGGGGTCGTGCCGACCAGTGGTGATCACCTCTACCTGGTTGCCGTCTACATCAATGCCCTTGCCGGGCAACCGCAAGCTTGATGTTGGCTTAAGGGCAATACTGGCAACAATCGGCTGGCCGGAGGAAATGCCGCCCAAAACACCACCGGCATTGTTGGAAAGGAAGCCTTCTGGCGTCATCTCATCCCGGTGCTCTGTCCCTTTCTGCTCGATGCAATCAAAACCGGCACCAATCTCCACACCCTTGACCGCGTTGATGCTCATCAGGGCGTGAGCAAGATCGGCATCCAGACGATCAAAAATCGGCTCACCAAGACCTGGAGGGACCCCCTCCGCAACCACATTGATGCGGGCGCCAATCGAATCCCCTTCTTTACGCAAAGCATCCATGTAGGCTTCCATCTCGGAGACCTTGTCTGCATCCGGACAAAAGAACGGATTCTGGTGAACCTGCTCCCAATCCAGCTTGTCTGCCTTGATCGGCCCTAACTGGGAAAGATAACCCCGCACTTTGATCCCGAGGCGCTGCTCAAGAAACTTCCGGGCGACGGCGCCGGCAGCAACCCGCATGGCGGTTTCCCTGGCGGAAGAGCGACCACCCCCACGATAATCCCGGGCACCGTACTTGTGGTGATAGGTGTAGTCTGCGTGAGCAGGACGGAACTGGGCAGCAATCTTGGAATAGTCCTTGGAACGCTGGTCGGTGTTTTCGATAATCAGACCAATCGGTGTGCCCGTGGTTTTGCCCTCAAACACACCAGACAGAATCCGAACCTCGTCCGCTTCACGACGCTGGGTCGTATGCCGGGAGGTACCGGGTTTGCGGCGATCCAGATCTCGCTGCATATCTTCTTCCGACAGCTCCAGGCCCGGAGGGCAACCGTCGATAATGCAGCCCAGGGCCGCGCCGTGACTCTCACCAAAGGTGGTGACGGTGAACAGCTTTCCGAATGTATTTCCCGACATAATTCAGCACTTTATACAGGTTTTGTAATTTGAAATCTTAGCTTCTTCGGGCCTGCCATTCACGCAGATCCCGGGCAGTGACCAGGAATACCCCATCACCACCGTTCTCGAATTCCAGCCAGGTTAACGGCAAATCCGGATAGGCATCATCCATGGCACCCCAGGAATTGCCAACCTCCACAATCAGGAGTCCGTCGTCGGTAAGGTAATCGGCAGCCTGGGCAACAATGCGGTGCGCAATGTCCAGCCCGTCGTCTCCGGCGGCCAGACCCAATTCGGGCTCATGGTGATACTCGGCCGGCATGTCTGCCAGATCTTCCGCATCGACATAAGGCGGATTACTGACGATCACGTCGTAGCGGCCTTCAATATTGTCGAAAACATCCGACTGAATCGCGCGCACGCGGCTCTCCAGTCCATGAAGTTCAATATTGGACTCTGCTACGGCTAGGGCATCCGCGGAAATATCAGACAGATCCACTTCCGCCTCATCAAAAACGGTCGCCGCGCCAATACCGATACAGCCGCTGCCGGTACACAAATCCAGAATTCGTTGAACCTGCGTTGAGCCCAACCAGGGCTGGAGGCCGTTCTCCAGCAGTTCGCCGATTGGTGAACGGGGGACCAGAACGCGCTCATCAACGTTGAACGGCATTCCCATAAACCAGGCTTCACCAAGCAGGTAAGCAATCGGAATACGCTCGTTGACCCGACGCTCCACCCGCTCGAGAATCAGTTCCCGCTCTGAACGTGTCAGTCGCGCATCCAGGAACAGATTGTTATTTTCCAGCGGCAGATGCAGGCTGCGCAATACCAGCTGAACGGCCTCATCCCAGACGTTATCAGTGCCATGGCCAAAGTAGATTGGCGAAGCCGCAAAACGGGAAACTGTGAACCGGAGCAGGTCACGGATGGAGTGCAGGTCGTCAACGGGACTGGTCAAAACTTAGCTTCCTGATCTGGCTAATGGTGCGCGGCATTATACGCGCATTGCGGCGCGGGCTGCAGCTCTTGTGGCTCAGAGAGCCAGTGGGCCGGAGCTGCTGCGGCTTTGTTCAAACCGGTCCAGAGCGGCCAACATCCGCTCCCGGCCCAGTTGTATCAGCTCCGGGGCCTTGTGATAGTCGTAGCTTCTGCAGGCATTCTTGGGAATGTTAACCAACAGATCCGGTGGGTAGCCGGCAATCTTGTACTGCACTAACGCGCTTTGCATGGTCTCGATGGTCAGGTTCATTACGTCGAATTTGCCAATGCCCAGCTTGTCCCAGTCAATGGTCTCGTGCTCGTCACGATGCCTGGACCGCCCCGATTCGTCTTCACGCTTTTTCTCGGGTGCTGTTTTCTTTGCCATTTCCCGGCTTATTTTCTGTTCCGGCGACTCGCCCCTTTCCGGTTTTCGGGAACCCAGCGTTTTCAGGGTATCCCAATCAAACCAGCGGGACGCCTTTTCGCGAATGGCATCGACCCATTCCTCCATATCGCTACTGGTTTCTTCCGGAGCAAACGCAGCGTCTGGAATGCGCCTTTGTTGATCATCCTCACCGCTCAGGTTAACGGCCATCACCAGATCTGCATGGGCTGAGATGGTGGGAATAATAGGCAATGGATTGAGCAGTGCGCCATCCACCAGTACCCGGCCGTTGAGCACCAGAGGCGTCACCACGCTGGGTATGGCAATGGAGGCGCGGATAGCCTGGTCCAGCGGGCCTTCCTGAAACCAGATTTCCTTGTGGGCCAGAAGATCTGTTGCTACGGCGGTGTAAGCAATGGGCAGATCCTCAATACGCGTATCGCCCAGAATATCCCGCACCACCGAAAAGACTTTCTCTCCACGAATAGCGCCGACGGAAGTGAAGGTCACATCCAGCAACCGCAAGACATCAAACTGGCCGAGCCCGGTCACCCAGTCCTTGTAGTCTTTCATCTTGCCGGCACCGTACATGCCACCGATCAGGGCGCCCATGGAGCAGCCGGAGATGGCAACAATCTCGTACCCCCGCTCCTGCAGGACTTCAATCGCGCCAATATGGGCGTACCCACGCGCCCCACCGCTCCCAAGGGTCAGCGCAACGGTTTTGCCCTTGCCCGGCAACGGCTCCATGCGTTCGGTGCTGGCCGGCGCTGATGCCGGAGAAATGCCAGAACTGCTCACCACCGACGTGACGCCGTCCTGTGCGGCTGCCGTGCTTCCGGAAGATTCCTTTTCCGGGTTGTCCTTATCTGCCATTTCCTTACCTCTTGATAACCAGCACTTCGACCCGGTTACCCTGCCGGGCCGGGTCATTCATCTGGACGGCCGGCCCAACCGGAACAATGCGTATCTGACTTCCCGATATCCCCGATTTACCCAGCAAGGCAGCCAGGCTTTCCGCCGCAGCGCGGGAACGTTCCAAAGCTGCCTCGAGCGACTCACTCTGTTCGAGATCGGTGAACGAGGCCAGCACCACTTCGGCATCATCGCGAGCCCAGTCATTCAGGGTTCGCCGATCATCCGCTGACCACTCAAAACGAAACGTCAATCCACCGGACCAGGGGATCACCAACGGCCCCTGAATCGGGCCAGCTCCAATGGTATATCCGGGAATGGCCGCACCGAAACCAACATTCAGATGCTCAACCCAGACATACTCCCTCAGGTTACCTCTTGTCACAGTGTAGACAAGGGTCAGCCATTGCTGTCCGTCCTCAGCCGTTGTCGCCGCAACCAGGTAATCCTGGGTGGCGTCCCGCCCCAGCAGTCGGGATTGCTGGAAAATCTGGTTGGCCCAGACATTACTGCGGCCACAGGCGATGCCTGCACACTCAAACAGAATCTTTGCACCACCGGCAGACAGCTGCTGGAAGTAATGGGCCCTCGCAGCCTGACGATTCGCATCCCTGGAGATTTCAAACAGCTGGCCCTGCCCCTGCACCGGCAGACGAGCCATGGTCTCGGAACGGATTTCATCGCGAATTTCCCGAACCGGGCTGAAGAGCACCAGATGGCCAGCAGACTGAATCTCGACGGTGGATTCAAGCGTTGACTGCGGGAACGGAGCTGGCGCTTCTTCCGGCCAGGCCGCCATTGCAGGATTGGTGAGACAAAACAACATGAGGCCGGCCAGCGCACCGACCGTCGAAGAAATACCACGATCAATCATGCAAGAAACCTGTTAATCGTTTCGGCAACGGGAGTGACCTCACCGTCAAGATGACAATGATGCCCACCGGGCACATCGACTGTTTCAAGGTTGGGAACCAGGTCGGCACGGCTGTCGAGCCCGCTGCGGGAAACCAGCAACCCTTCTTCTGCCCTTACGAATAAAGTGGGGGTCTGGATGGCAGACAAAGACGCCCTCACCTGTTCTTCGGTCATCATCAGCGGTGTCGGATGCCGTAATCTGGCATCCGTGCGCCATATGAACCCGCCAGCTTCCGTGCGCATGTTCCTGGGCACCAGCGTTCTTGCCGCCTCGGGACTGAGAGGGCTCAGCCCGCCCTCCCGGATTCGGGCCGCGCTCTGAACGTCCGGATAGACCGCCGGGGCAGCAGAACCGGCCCTGCGTTTCTGTAATGCCCGCCGCAACTGGGGGATCGTCTCACGGGCTGGCCGACTGAGAGCGCCCAGACTGTCAATCATCACCAATCTACGCACCCGTTCGGGGAATGCGGCGGCGTAGAGTGCGCAGACGATCCCGCCCAGAGAATGGCCCACCAGGTCCAGAGGATAACGCTCGCTTTCCGGAAAGTGCCGCTCCACCAGTTCGGAAAGGTCCCCAACGTAGTCCATTAACCAGTAGCTGTAACCCGGCGGCCGGTGGCCCGAGTGTCCGTGCCCGGCCATATCCACCGCATGTACCGTGGTGTTCTCGGCCAACAACGGCGCCAGTCGGGCAAAGGACATGGCGTTGTCGAGCCAGCCGTGCAGAAGGATAGCCGGTGGTCGAGAGCTTTCCTCGCTGGAGTTCGGCCAGGTCAGACCCGAAAGAGTTATGTTATCCAGGGGCCAGTGCATTTCATGGCAACCGGCCTGTGGTTCTGGAACGCTACCGGGTAACGAGGTCTCCGTCATTCGGTAGCGGCCTTACATGGTGTGAGTGGGACGATCGGAACTCAGCGAGCCGGCCAGGTAGGATTCAATCTTGGTGCGGGCAGTTTCGTCATCGCCATTGAACTGGACGCCGATGCCTGCGGCACGGTTTCCCTGAGCGCCCTTGGGGGTAATCCAGATGACCTTGCCAGCAACTGGAATTTTCTCCGGCTCATCCATCAGGTTAAGCAGCAGAAATACCTCATCGCCCAACTGATATTGCTTCTGAGTAGGAATAAACAGGCCTCCCTGACGGATATAGGGCATGTACGCCGCATAGAGAACCGCCTTGTCCTTGATCGTCAGGGTTAGAATACCGCTGCGTGCTCCGAATCCGGGCCCCATATCAAATACCTTTTACGCAAATTTACTGATATTTCGCAATGATAGCAGTTGAACCTGAACAACGCTCACGTTGTCTGCCGCTTCCGGGGCATCAACTCCCGCCAGGCCAGTAGAAGCTGGGTGGCTTCAAGCTCCGGGCTGGCATTATATACGCCCGCGCTCCGGCTTTCCCGAACCCGGTCCAGCAACTGATGAGCGCGCCACGGCGGGTTGGACCTGGCCAGATAGCCCAACATGTCTGCCGCCTCCGGGTCCTGAACCTCGCCCCCGGCACTGCACCGAGCCAGGTCGGCAGCCCAGCTTTCAAACAACCATAATGTATCGTCCAGCCCCAGCGTTTTGAAGCGGCGGGTGGCATCCCCCACCGTCATCTGGCCTTTCATGAACTGCCGAAATGCTTCAAAAGCTTCATCCCTCTGTGGAAGAAACTCACCGGTGGCATACTCCAGCGCCAGCCTGGGGGCGTTCCCCGCCAGCATCAGGCTTTTGGCCAGGGTTTCCGGCAACGGACGGGCTGATTCCTCTAATTCTCTTACCCGGGCAGCCAGCCATCGCCCGGCATCCTCGGTATCCGGTAACGGTATGGTCAGGGCCTGGCAGCGGGATCGTATGGTGGGGAGTACCGGCCGCCCGCTTTCCTGAAGCAGCAACAGGGTCACATCCGGCAAGGGCTCTTCCAGGGTTTTCAGCAGGGCATTGGCGGCGTTTATGTTGAGCTGATCCGCCCGGTCGACAATGGCCACCTTACGGTGCGCAACCTGGGGCGACGCCACGGCAAACGTCGAAAGCGCGCGAATCTGATCCACCTTTACCATCCGGGACTTCTCCGGCGCATACACACGGACATCAGGATGACTGTTCGCCGCAATCAACTGACACTGGCGGCACTGACCACAGGGTACCGGTGCTCCGATGTCGAGTCCGACCGGCTGGTCGCACAATAGCAACCCCGCAACGGCTTCTGCCCAAGCCCTTTTCCCGACACCACGCTCACCTACGACGAGCAGCGCGTGGGGCAACCGATCCTGGGCAAGGCGTTGCTGAACCGTGCTCCAGGCGCGGCCGAGCCAGGGCATGTCCTTCGCAATATCAGTCATGTCGGAGCGTCCGTGAAGCGGGTTCAGGTTTACGGCGCAACTGCCGTTTCATCGTTTTCAATAGCCGGGTAAGCCTGCGCGCTTCGTGCGCGGAAGCTTCCTGAGTTGAGACCGTATAGTAATGGCTGTTTACCGCCCGGGCAAAAAGACGGGCGGACGATTCAACTTCCGGGCGCGCCTCCGACAAGCGTTCTGCCAGTGTCGCCGGGGTTTCACCGGTACGGACTGGCACTCCCACCTGCTCACACAGCCGATGCCAGGCCACAACTACCCGGCCGAAAGCATCCTTGCGGGCGCCCCGGCGAACCGACAGAGCCGAGACAACACCTGCAATGAGCAGTGCAGCACCAACCACACCAGCCGTCAGGTAACCCAGCTCCTTGAGCCCGAAACCACCTGGCAACCGGGACATCAGATCCATCTGGCTCTGGCCCTGGTAACCCACCACCCAACGCTGCCAGTTATAATTGATGCGATCGAGCTGGAGCGACGCCCATTGCAGAACCGCGATATTGCCGTAGCGCTGGGGCGAGGTCAGATCATTTTCGAGGAAAGAGCCCTCATCGGCGACCGCATCCCGCAAGCCGGATTCGATCCGGCTTGGCGCAATGGCAGCTGTCGGATCCACCCTCACCCAGCCCTGACCTTCCAGCCAGACCTCCACCCAGGCGTGGGCATCGTACTGACGGACAATGAGGTAATCCCCACCAGCCCCGGCGTCGCCGCCCTGATAGCCGACCACAATTCGGGCCGGAATCCCGGCTGCCCTGAAAACAAAGGTCGCCGCACCGGCATAGTGAGCACAAAAGCCCCGTTTTTCATCGAACAGCAGCGCGTCAATACCGTCGTCCGGCATGGTGGGGGGGCGCAACGTATAAAAGTAGGCTTGCTCCCGAAAACGCCGGAGCAACGTGTTGACGACCTCGGAATGGGACAGGCCTGCAGACATTTCGCGCGCCAGCTCCCTGGCCCGGGGGTTGCCGGACGAAGGAAGCTGGAGATAGCGCCGCGCTTCTGCCGGGGAAAGGGCCTCAGCCGGCTCTGGCTCAGAGGAAACCTGGGCCAGACGATAACGCACCGGGCTGTCGGCCGGGCGCTGAAACCGGAACAAATCCTCCGGCGTGCTTACCACGTTGCCCGAGACCGCTACCGAATTTTCCAGAGAGAACGCCCAGCGCTCATCTGTCGGCTCCATCAGGATATCGTATTCATTACTTTGCAACGGCCCGACACCACCGTCGTTGTCTACCCTGGCTGGCCGCCGGAAACCGTCGGGGTCGCTCTGGCGCCAGGTTTCATCATCCAGATAGTCGAGAATCAGACCCCGCCAGTAACGCTCCCGATACGGTGGCGACTCGCCCCCGAAGGTTACCCGGAACGCCCTTTCACTACTCTGGGCCAGATTGGAAATGTCGCCTGGTCGCATGGTATCGGAAATCCCACTGCGGGCCTGGCCGGACACCAACGGAACACTCCAGAGCGGCGCCATGCGTGGGAAAAAGACAAACAGAAGGACAACCACTGGCAGCGTTTTCAGTAGCAGCAAACCCAGGCGCTTCCAGCCAGCCCTGAGACTACCGGGTAGATCCGGTGCATTGAGAATCTGGAGGCCCACCATCAGGCACCCAATGGCGGCGAACGTCAGCAATGCCCAGGCAATGTCCTGTTTGAACAGGAAGTTCACGGCCGCAAGGTAAACCTGAATAAAAAACAACACATAGAAATCCCTGGCGGACCGGGTTTCGAGCCATTTCAACCCAACGGCCAACACAAAGAACGAAGCGGCGGTATCCACGGTGAACCGCCCCTGCACTGTGGCCGCATAAACACTAATCAAAGTCACCATGATTCCTGTGCGGAGCAGTCGCCCTGGCAGTTTCACGCGGCCCTTTTGTGCCAACCAGCGCCAGCCCGCCAGCACAGCACAGGCCGCGATGAGCCACCAGGGCAGCCGATCCCATTGGGGAACCAGCAGCAGTGCAAAACTGGCAATCAACCACAAAAGCGCGTTACCGGGGATGGCTTCGATGGATGCCTGTTCTGCCGGTTTTGCGGAGAAAACTCTGGCTATGGTCGATCTCATCCAGACACTCCCGCTTTCGCATTTTCGGCCTGACGGGTACCAAAAGGCTGACCACCGGGATCCCTTGGCGGTTGCTCGCCCCACACCGCTAGCGCGCGCAGGCAACGCTCTCCATGCAGGGAGCCAGTGTCCGGCTCAATGGTATCGCCGGGCAAACTGAGACCGAACCTTGCGTTTTTCTGAACCCGGTCTGCCACCATCCAGGCCAGATAACTCAGCCGCAACTCGGTATCAACACCCGGAAAGGCATGAAAATCCAGCCAGTGCGGACTGCCCTGCTCGCCCTGCCAGTCGGCCACAATCATCTGGCCTGAGCGGGCAAAGCGTTTCCACATGACCCGCTGACTCATATCGCCTTCACGCCAGGGCCGAAGGTCGGCATTGTCCTGGCCGGCCACAGGCGCAGACGACGCGGCCTCGCTACCATCCTGCACGGTTCCGGCAGCATCGGGTGCCGCCAAAGGCCTGGGAAAGGCCACTCCGGCAGACGAAGGACGCAACCAGGACCAGGCCTTTAAAAGCCCGAACGGAAAACGGGTTTCGATACGGATCCGATCCGGACGAAGATAGCCGCGATGGGCAGACGGCACTGGCAGCAACACGTCCCGGGATTCACCCGCCGAAACATGCACGCTCTCAACCGATGAATCCTCAACCGACAGGCTCAGGCCAAGGCCTGGATCCTTACCTGCAGTCACCCGCAGTACAAACGGAATGTCGTCACCCGCCCGACCTTCACCGAGACGGACCAGGGCAACAGAAAGACCGGACAGATTTCTGTGGGTCTGGTGCATGGCTCCCACAAACAAGGCTCCGAGAATAAACGTAAGCAGATAGATAAGGCTGTTCTGGTAATTGATCCCGGTAATCAGCATGACCAACAGCAACAAGCCGTACACCACGCCGGCCGCGGTGGGCAGAATGAAGATGTTCTTCTGACTGAGGGTCTGGCTGTCTGCTCTCGGAATTCGGCGATTGATCCATCGTCGCCAACGGGCGTTTAAAGAATTTCGCATCATGCTCCTGCGACTGGGTTCAGGCCCAAAAGTTCAAGGAATGTGGTTGCAAGTAATCCGGACATAAAACCACAAAAATAATGGTTCCTTAACTATTTACCCTCGAGCACCGGATTCTGATCACACACCAGGCACTTTACGGTTGAAAAACTGTCGGACAAACCGAATACTCAAAAGTAATAGTATGAAGCGTATTGACTGAAGCAGTACACTCAGCAGCGCCTCTTTTGAACCGATTCAGCATGAGGCAATCCCAAATGCGTCGCAAACTGCTTGCAGCCGCAATCACGGCCACCACTCTCACACCGGCCTGGGCCGGCGTGCAAACCATGACCTCCGACGAGATGGTAGAAACCTACGTGGAGGATTCCGCCGTTATTGTTGTCCCGCGCCAACAACAGAAGTCAGAGGCGGATCGGGAAAAGATCATCCGCGCCCTCACCATCTCGCCGGGCGAGCCCGTTCTGAGCGAAGCTGAAGAGGAAGCGTATCGGGAAGCTCTTCAGCGTTATCTGGATGAGGGCAAGAAAGATGCGCTCTCCGATGCCGAAGAGGAGTTCCTGCGCAGAGCCCTGCTGCTTCCGGTCGACGAACTGGCCAGAGCACAGCCACCTGCGGACTTCACCCCGAGGACACTGCCCATTATCTTTGGTCAGCAACCGGAAATTCCGGACGAGCCCTTCACCCAGACGTTCCTGAATGATCAATTGGGCATTGGCTTCGATGGCCAGAATCTGAATTTCAGTATCGGTAATCCCCCGGGCATTGATCAGATCCAGATCCCCGAAGCGATCAACGAAGGCCCCATTACATTGACTCCACGCCCGGGCGGAGGGTTTGACCTTTCCATTCGGGTACCCGATCAATAATTACCCTACCCCTGAAACCAAAAGCGGCGACCAGAAAGGTCGCCGTTTTTTTGTCCGCTGATTCGGTCAGACAAAAAACGCCCCGCAGTGCGGGGCGCTATCACCACGTTAAGGTGTCAGGTCAACTTACTGGTGACCGTATACCTTCATAGTGGTGTTTTGTACCAGCAGGTTGTCTACACGGAAGGAACCGATGGACTCACCGCCGATCTCAACCGCGCCAACACCGATGTCAGCTGCAAACGTCGGGATGCTGATTTCCAGGGCGTCGCCACCGGTGGCAGCAGAGGTGCCCTTGCCTACAGTGATCTGCGCTTGAGCAAACAGAGCCGGCAAGCCGCCAGCTGGACCCTGCTCAAAGAACTGTGAACCGTAAACGGTCAGATCACGCACGTTAACACCCAGGAAGTCCACGTCCATATCCATATCAGTCACGTTGAAGCCAACGTTCATGATCAGGTTGTCAGTGGCGGTATCCACACGGATGTTCAGCAGGCCGAGGTTACCCTCGATACCGATGTTGCTGGCCAGCAAAGTGGAGTCACCGCTGCCGTCAGTGGCGTTCAGAGAGGCAGAACCAACAGCCATGGCAAAGTCAATCGGGTTGCCAGAGATGCTGTGAACATCAATGACCGCGTCACCGTCGGCTTCCACGTCGATGTCGATAACCAGGTCATCCAGCATGCCGGATACGCCAGTTACCGCGCCGTTGGCATCACGCTCAACGGAGCCGCCACCGATGGAGATGTCGTTAACTGCCAGGTAACCTTCGTCAGTGTAGCGGAACTCACCGATGGAAACTTCGGTTTCCAGTTCGATGGTCACACCGGCCTGACCGGTCACGTTACCCATGGTGGTGTCGTCAAGCGCTTTCAGATCAGCTTGAGCGGCAAAAGGAGCTGCAGCAACGGCCGTTGCCAGTGCGATTTTTTTCAGGCCTTTCATAACGTTCTCCTAATTGGAACAGTTTGTTGTTATTTCCATCTCATGCAGACTGTTTGGTGTACTTTTGTATCTGCACGGCTACAGAGTACTGCAGAGGTAACTGAATGTTCCGTGACCACCTTCACGTAATCGATACTTGGATTGTCGGACACGAAAGTATTACTCAGCAGGCTCCCCGTCGACCTTGATGTTGAAAATTCTGTTCTCCATTTCCACAACCACCTGCTCGCCAAAAAACGCTTTACCTTCATCAATGGTGAAAGGCACCAGTTGGGCCAGCGTGGGCCCGAAAATATGCTCCATCTCGA
Organism: Marinobacter sp. tcs-11; assembly: GCF_002049515.1. Lineage (NCBI taxonomy): Bacteria > Pseudomonadati > Pseudomonadota > Gammaproteobacteria > Pseudomonadales > Marinobacteraceae > Marinobacter > Marinobacter sp. tcs-11. The sequence goes on from NZ_LLYU01000007.1 coordinate 145,478, forward strand.
CCACCAGTACCCGGTCCGCCTCCGACTCTTTATTGGGATTGGCCGTTGTGTAGAACACTGCCGTCGCGCCGATCTTGCCTTTCTTTACCAGTGCAACGAGCGAACGCCGGAGTACCTCAAGGGCAACATCCGCCGGCATTTCCTCAATCTGCTTGATGCGAATGGTTTTGGTCTTGTCTCCCGTGTCGGTTACCACGGCGAACGGCTTTACCCCGCCAGTCACCACGATCCGGTTTTCAAGGTCATCGACCCCCTTCTGGTACATCCGCTCAAACTGCTCCTGAATCATCTCCTTGATTTCAGTTTCAGACGGCTGCTGGGCATTGGCGTATCCGGGTGCCATGAGCAGGGGAACCAGAAACATCAGGAAGGTCATCAAACGGGATTTTAACTGTGTCATACCTACTCCACTTTCCTCAAAAAGCTCGCGCAACAGGAGCGCACGGCTTTTACATTGTTTTATGCTGGGGGTGCCCTGCTATCTCGGTTAGAATAGCCACCGGCTTTTTCTCCCCGTCCGAACAGGACGCTATTTCATTAGATCAGTGCCGCCGCAAACGCTACAACGCTGTTTTTGTGGCCTGTTTATCATTTCAGCAAGATTCCGGAGGACCCTTGGGCCGGGCAACAACACGGGAACTTACCCGGGCGACCTACCACCAGCTTATGATGCATGCCTGCCGGGCGTCTGATTTCGCCTTTCTGGGTAGCGCAGGCTATGGCTCCGGTCGCGGCACCTTATGTGGTTTCTCGGCCATGGCCGTATGCTCGCAGGAACTGCCTGGTGCCAGTTCGGCCGCCGTTGATACCGCCAGTCTCGCCCGGGAAATGGAAGAGCTTGCCGCACCATTTCAGGTAGAGCGCGGTACCGACCCGTATCATCTCACTGGCGGCTGGATTGGCTATCTGGGGTACGAACTGGGCTACGCCCGGGAACGGCGGCTGGCGCAATTGCACGAGGCCTCCACCGTTCCGTTAATGCACGCCGGGCTCTATCTCTGGACCGCAAGTTTTGAGCGGAATAGCGGTCGCTACTGGCTCTGGATTCACCCGGCATGCCCTGCTTCGATTCAGGATCAGATTGAACAATGGCTGTCGGCCCCGGCAAACCGCCAGATGCGCTGGCACATGAAAGCCCCGTTTGCTCCAGTACAAACGCCAGAAGAATTCAAATCGGGTGTCGAAGCCGTCAAGCGCTACATAGAAGCTGGCGATTGTTATCAGGCCAACCTATCCCAGGCATTCTCTGGCAAATTCTGCGGCTATCCATGGCTCGCCTTCGAGAAGCTCACGGAAGCCAATCCGACGCCCTACAGCGCCTTCCTGAGAGTCGGAGACGACTCGATTCTTTCCATATCGCCAGAGCGGTTTCTGAAAATAGATCAGGGTGTAGTCGAGACCAGCCCCATCAAAGGTACACGCCCCCGGGGCTCCTCGCCGGAATCCGATATCAAATTGGCAAATGAACTTCAGGCATCCGAGAAAGACCGCGCCGAGAACCTGATGATTGTGGACCTGTTGCGGAATGATCTCAGCCTCCATGCTGAGGCCGGAAGCGTGCAGGTTGAGCAGCTGTTTGCCCTTGAATCCTACGCCAATGTCCACCACCTGGTCAGCCATATCAAGGCCAGTTTAAAACCGGGAATCAGCCCACTTCAGGCGTTGTTAGATGCCTTTCCTGGCGGCTCCATCACCGGCGCTCCGAAAATTCGGGCGATGGAAATTATTCGCGAACTGGAACCTCACTGGCGAGGGCCCTATTGTGGTTCTGTCTTCTATTACGGACTTGATGGCCGGCTGGACAGCAACATCGCAATACGAACCCTGCTGTGCGAGTCCAGCGGTACGATTCGTTGTTGGGGGGGCGGAGGCATTGTGGCGGATTCTGACCCGGAGGCCGAGTATCAGGAAACACTCACCAAGGTCAAACCACTGATGGACTTTCTGGAAAAGCTGAAGCTCTGATCTGCACCACAGCCGCACAGCCGCGGCACAGATCAGCGATTCGAAGGATCAGGCGCTGTGAATCGCGCTCGCCTTCAAAAATTCCTGTTTCAGATCGTCAAAATTGTGCACCGCCGGGAACTGCGGGAACTCATCAATAACGTTCTGGGGCGCGTGGAACAGAATGCCCGCCTCTGCCTGGCCGAGCATGGTGGTATCGTTGTAGGAGTCACCAGCGGCAATTACCCGGTAGTTCAACAACTGGAATGCACGCACAGACTGGCGTTTCGGATCCCGCTGACGCAGCAGGTAATTGGTGATCTGACCACTCTCCGCCACTTCCAGTTTGTGGCACAACAACGCCGGATAGCCGAGCTTCTTCATCAGCGGCATGGCGAACTCATAAAAGGTATCCGACAGAATCACCACCTGGAAACGCTCACGCAGCCAGTCGAGGAATTCCCGGGCGCCCGGCAGCGGGTCCAGAGTACCGATGACTTCCTGGATTTCCGGCAGCCCATAGCCGTGCTGGTCCAGAATACGCAGGCGCTGCTTCATCAAGACATCGTAATCAGGGATATCCCGGGTGGTTGCCTTGAGTTCTTCAATGCCGGTTTTTTCTGCAAAGGCGATCCAGATTTCCGGGATGAGTACGCCCTCAAGGTCAAGACATGCGAGTTCCACAACGGTCTCCTGAACGATAAATAAAAAGATGAGGCACCTGCGCCCCGGTTGGTGGGCGTATGATATGAAAAAGCGCGGCCAAATGCATCGTGTATCCGGTGTTGCCCATCTTTGATGGCATAAAGATATAGATCCTCATTCCTTCAGGGCATTAAAGGTTTACTGCTAAGCTAGCCACACAAGTTATTGGTACAGACTGGATGATTATGACTGATATCGACTCTCTCAGGGCCGAACTGGATGGTCAAAGCCCTAGGGCGATCCTGAAAGCCGCCCTCGCCCACTATGGCAACATTGCCATTTCGTTCAGTGGCGCCGAGGACGTCGTGCTGATCGAAATGGCTCACAAACTGACCGACAATCTCAGGGTGTTTACCCTGGATACCGGCCGACTGCACCCGGAAACCTACGAGTTTGTCGATCGGGTGCGAAAACACTACGGCATCGATATTGAAGTCCTGTTCCCGGATGCCAAAGAAGTTCAGGACATGGTCAATCGTAAAGGCCTGTTCAGTTTTTACGAAGAGGGTCATTCGGAATGCTGTGGTATCCGCAAGGTTAACCCGCTGCGCCGCAAGCTTGCCACGCTGGATGCCTGGGTTACAGGCCAGCGTCGGGACCAGAGCCCCGGTACCCGGAATGAAGTGCCGGTGGTCCAGCTGGACACCGCCTTCTCAACTGATGCAAAGCCACTGATAAAATTTAACCCGCTGGCAAACTGGAGTTCCAAAGAAGTCTGGGATTACATCCGCATGTCTGAGGCGCCCTATAACCGTCTACACGAGCAGGGCTTCGTCAGTATTGGTTGCCAGCCTTGCACCCGTCCGGTGCTCCCTGGCCAGCACGAGCGCGAAGGACGCTGGTGGTGGGAAGAAGCCACACACAAGGAATGTGGTCTGCATGCCGGCAACCTGATCGGCAAGTCTGGCTGAACCGCCCGAAGCTGTGCCCACAAAAAAGCCCGCGTCGCCTTAACGGCCCGCGGGCTTTTCATTGGCCCCAACCTCAGTAGGTAGGCAGCTCGATATCCTTGAACAGTTCCTGAATCTCGGAACGGCTGCCCTGGTGAGCCACGGCTTCATCCACCTTTTGCTTGGTGAGATGGGGCGCGAACCGCTCCATGAAGTCATACATATAGCCCCGCAGGAAGGTGCCTTTGCGGAAGCCAATACGGGTGACCGAGGGCCTGAAAAGCTTGCTGGCGTCCAGCGCCACGAGATCGGTATCCACCTTGGGATCGAACGCCATACTGGCAATAATGCCGACCCCCAGCCCCAATCGCACGTAAGTCTTAATGACATCGGCATCAGCTGCAGTGAACACCACTTTCGGGGTCAGCCCCCGTGACTGGAATGCCTCATCCAGCTTGGACCGACCGGTGAACCCGAATACGTAGGTAACCAGCGAGTACTCCGCCAGTTCTTCCAGAGTGAGTTCCTGGCCCTTGGCCAGAGGATGATCCTTGGGAACGATCACGCAGCGATTCCACTTATAGCAGGGCATCATGATCAGGTCGTTGAACAGGTCCATGCCTTCAGTGGCAATGGCAAAATCCACCGCACCGTTGGCGGCCATCTCTGAGATCTGCATCGGCGTGCCCTGATGCATATGCAGGGACACATCCGGGTATTCCTCGATAAAGCCCCGGATCACCGGCGGCAGCGCATAACGCGCCTGGGTGTGGGTGGTCGCGATGCTCAGGTCGCCTTTACGCTGGTTACTGAACTCCTGGGCGATTTTCTTGATGCCTTCGACCCGACGCAGGATCTCCCCTGCCTCCCGGATGATGATCTCGCCGCCGGGAGTAATGCGGGTCAGGTGCTTGCCGCTTCGAGCAAACACCTCAAGCCCCAGCTCGTCTTCGAGCAAACGAATCTGTTTGGAGATGCCCGGTTGTGAAGTGAACAGGCTCTGGGCGGTGGCGGACACATTCAGGTCGTGGTGCGCAACTTCCCAGATATAACGCAGCTGTTGTAATTTCATTAATTCTGTCGCTCCCTGGATTTCCGGCCCTGAGTCAGTGCCTCAGGCTCAACTCGAGAACCCTGGTGGATTCATAACCGAATAATACGCATAAAGGATCAATTTTTCATTCTTTTTTGATATACAAGACAATCTGTATTCAGTGTAGACCAAATCTCTGGTTCCGCTGGCCCGACAATACCTTGCGTCAACACAGCCCTTGACTTGTGTGTGACAAAGCACACAATCGCTAATCAAACATGCCCAGATCCCGGGAAGCCATGCTGCTGACAACCAAATTCCTCCGGCCAACACCCGATTCCAGAGCCGTTCAACGTCAACGGCTGGATACCCTGCTGCAACCGGAATCCGGCAAACGACTGAATCTGGTTATTGCTCCGGCGGGTTATGGCAAGACCACACTGGTCAGCCAGTGGTGCGCCGGCAACAGCATGCCCACCGCCTGGCTCTCACTGGACGAGCAGGACGACAAGCCAAGGCAGTTCTGGCAGTACGTGATTGGCGCCTTCGAGCATGCCGGCATGATCGGACTGGAGGACTGCAAGAAACTGTTGGCCAGGCAGGACGACGACGAACTCACACCCGCCATCACCGGCCTTTTGAATGTTCTCGCGGCAGATGGCAATGCCTGGTCTCTGGTGGTGGATGACTACCACGTTATCAGTAACGACACCCTTCATCGCCAACTCGCGTGGTTTCTGGACTATCTGCCACCCGGTATCCTGGTGACCCTGGCGTCACGAACTGAGCCACCGCTGCCACTGGCCCGCTGGCGAGTCCGCCGCCAGGTCCAGGACATCCACCCCGGTCTGCTGGCGTTTTCCGAAGAGGAATGTCAGGAATTCTTCCGCAGTACGATGGCCATGGAGCTGTCCGAGGACGACATTCGGTCGATATGCCGTAAAACCGAAGGCTGGGTCGCCGCCATGCAGCTTTCAGCATTGGCCGGAAAGAAAGAAGCCGTCGTGCCCGGCCAGGCCATGGGCTCACCGGACAGCCGACTGATTTCCGATTATGTCCTTACAGAAGTGCTTGAGCAGCTTTCCGAAGATCTGACGGACTTCCTGCTGGAAACGGCTTGTTGTCCGCGCTTATGCGCCCCTTTGTGCAATGCCGTCAGGCAACGCCAGGACAGTCAGGAAAAGCTGTCCAGCCTATTGTCCCAGAATCTCTTTCTCATCCCGCTGGACAACAGCAACGAGTGGTTCCGTTACCACGACCTGTTTCGGGAGGCCCTGTTACAGCGAATCCAGAGTGCCGACCCGTCCCGGGCCTCCGAACTTCAGTCCCGTGCCATTGACTGGCTACTGCGCCATGGCCATGTGCAGGAAGGGATTGCCCAGATAGTCCGGCGCAACGATACCGACCATCTGGCGGCGGTTCTCGCGGAACACGGCAACAATCTGATTCATGGCGGCTATCACCTTCCGGTACTGGAATGGCTGGATGCGATCCCTGCCCACAAGATTCAGGACAGCCCGCAACTGCAGATGCTCAGAATCTGGGGCCTGTTTTTCGCAAACCGGGTTGAAAGCCTGGACCCGCTTCTGCTGGAAGTTGAGGACCTGCTGGACCGCCGTGTTGCCGATTCACACCCGGACGCGGAAGGCGCCCTGGCGTTGCACAGCGAGATTTCGCTGGTGAGATCCTACCTGGCCCGCACCCGCAACGATGAGAAAAACGCCTCGGATCTTACCCGACAGGTACTCAAGGACATTGATCAGATCAGCATTCCCCTGAAGTCCGTCACTTATTACGGGTTGGGCCTGGATTATTTCGGCAAGGGCGAACTCAATGATGCCGAGGAGGCTCTGGAGTCTGCCGTTCATTATGGCCAGGTAGAACGCAAAGCCAGTACGGTTCTGTCATCCGGCGGTCTGCTCGCCTGGATTCAATACCACCGTGGCGATACCGATCTTGCTCTTGAGACGACTGGGCGAGTACGACAATGGGTAGACGAACACTATTCCGACCCCAGCCAGCCGAGATTGATCTCCTGCTGGCAAAACAGTGCATTGACAGAAATCTATCGCGAGCGAAACCAGATCAGCACCGCCGACGGATACCTGGCCCCCCTGCTCGATCATGTACGAAAGGGTACCGAACCGGGCCAGCATGTGGTGATCCAGTACGTACGGGGACACCTCGCCTTTACCCGGGGTGACCTGGAAACGGCGGTTGAGGCACTGGAAGATGCCGTGACAACCGGCCGGCGCCGGAGGGAACACATTGTATTCGAGCCCCCGGCCGCTTCCGCGTTGCTGGCAAGGTGCTACCTGAGTTCCGGCCATGCCGAAAAAGCGCGCGCCTGTTTGCAGCCCACCCTGGATCAACCAGCCACCAACCCGCTAAACCGGGAGCAGAACCAGATTGCCCTGGCCCGGGTACAGAATGCACTGGGCGAATATCAGCAGGCTCAGGACACCCTGTCCGCCCTGATACCAGCCGCAGAACGCAACGCGCACAATCGACACCTGGTAGAGATTTTACTGGTGTACGCCGAGGCGCTGGCCCACGAGGGCCGCAATGACGAGTCCGATGCCATGCTGGAGAAAGCACTGGACCGGGCCGAAAACGCAGGCTTTCTGCGCCTGTTTGCGGAAGAGAGCACTGCACTACGGGACATGCTACTGGATTTTCCCAGACTACGAACCCCGGGGCGGTGGAACCGGGAACTGCTCGGGATGCTCAGGGATCTGGCCGCCGGACAGCCTGGCCAGGCGTCTTTTAATGGCTCCCAGGAAGCCAATCACCCCATCGATACTGCCCGCCCGGGGGGCGAGACTGTAAATGTCCTGACAGAACCGTTGAGCCAGCGTGAGCAGGAAGTTCTCGTGCTGATCCACCAGGGGCTTGCCAACAAAGAAATTGCTGAGCGCATGTCCGTTGCCCCGGCTACCGTGAAAGCGCACATCAGGAACCTGTACGGCAAGCTCGGCGTGAGCCGGCGCACCGAGGCGCTGGCGAAAGCAAGGGAGGTGGGGTTGCTGGAGGACGTCGCAAAAACGTGATGAGCATCACATTTGACACCAATTAAGCCTGGTCACTACGCCCTTTGGACGATCCGTTTACGCCCCTTTAAGCCCTATCATTTAACCATGGTGAGGTTAACGCCTTACCTCGAAATCTGAAATTCAGGCCTTCAGACTTCTTGTTCCGCGTTGTTTCGACGCCCGGGTTCGTTAAGAACCCCTTCCATGAGAGCCACCCCTTGCGGGCTGGCTCTTTTTTTATGGGTCAATTTACAGGCATGAGAGAAATCTAGTGTTCAATGATGCGGCGAAACGGCGGGAGTGCATCCAATAGCAACTGCCCGTAGCGTCGAGCCACAATCCTGCGGTCCAGAATGGTCACCCGCCCCGTGTCCTGTTCCGTTCGCAGCAGGCGGCCAACGGCCTGCACCAGTTTGACAGAAGCGTCCGGCACCGTGATTTCCATAAAGGGATTGCCTCCACGTTGGGTCACCCACTCGGCCAGACTGGCTTCAATGGGGTCATCCGGTACCGAAAAGGGCAATCGGGTGATCACCACGTGGTGCAGATAGCGCCCCGGCAGGTCAATGCCCTCTGCAAAACTGGCCACACCAAACAGTACACTGGGCTTACCTTCGTCAACCCGGCTGCAATGCAGCCTGAGCACCTCATTCTTGGCCATATCGTCCTGGGTCAGGATCAGTTCCGGGTACTCAGGCGCCAGCGCATCACGAACCTGCTGCATCTGACGGCGCGACGTAAACAGCACCAGTGTCGCCTTTTCTCCGGCCCAGAGCTCCGGTAAACGCTTGACCAAGGCATCGGCGAAACCATCGTCGGTAGGCATCGCGACCATGGCCGGCACTTCCACCGTCGCCATTTCGGCGTACCGGAAAGAACTGGGCACTACCAGATAACGGCTGGCCTCAGGCAATCCGGCTCGTGAACGAAGGCGATCAAAGCGCCCGAGCGCCGTCAGCGTGGCGCTGGTGAGCACCGCTCCGTAAGCTCTCGACCACAATCTCGAATAAAGCAGGTTATCGGCCAGTACCGGCGAGCTGAACAATGTAATGTCTTCAGCATGGTCCCAGCGCTGGCGCACTGCCCACCTTGCCGCCGGTGGGCCTTTACGGGCAGGAGCTTCGACCACCGGCTCCTCTTCATCACTGACGATGGCGACACCTTCGCTCCAGGCAATCCACAACCGCAGCTGATCTTCCGCCCTCGCATGAAAGGAACCTACTACCGGATACCAGGAATCTGCTGTGTCCCGGTCCAGCTCCGGATCCTTGCGCTCATCGAATGCGCTCTGGAGTTCATCGACCAATGTTCCGAGGTGCCGACACAACCCTGCCGTGGCGATTCGTGTTTCCCCAGCCAGTTCGGCCAGCTTCTCGGGCAAGGCACCATCCGGATACCGCCACTGGGCACTGCGGCGCTCTTCGTTGAATTCCCAGCCGGTATTCTGCTCAACCTCTTCGTACACGCGAGTGAGAGCCAGGTCCAGGTCCCGGCCCGCGGTACTGATCTTTTCAACCGCTTTGGCGGCCTGGGAGCCCGCTGGAAGCCAGGGCTGCATCTTGACCAGCGCCTGGGAAAGCTGTTTCAGCCATTGCCGGGTGGAGTTCAACGGCACCGACGCGGCGAAATGGTTCAGGGCCTTGTCGGGCAGGTGATGGGCTTCATCGAAGATGAACAGCGCGTTCTCCGGCTCCGGAAGAATGGCGCCACCGCCCAGGGCCAGATCCGCCAGCACCAGGTCGTGATTGGCCACCACCACATCGGCATCGTCCAGATCCTTGCGGGCATCAAAGAACGCACAACTGTCAAAGTAGGCGCAGTGCCGGTTGGTGCACTGGCGATGATCAGTCGTCACCTGACGCCAGATTTCATCGGGAATCTGTTCCGGCCAGTGATCCCGGTCGCCGTCCCAGTCCCGGGAACCATAACTGGCAAGCATGTTTTCAAAGGTGGCCCGGCTACGGGCTTCGTCGTCTACCGGCTGATCCAACAGGAACAACGGCATGGTATCGCTGTCACCATGGCCCTCATCGTGCAGCCTCGCTTCCAGTCGCGACATACACAGGTAACGACCACGGCCTTTGGCAAGAGTCCAGCTGAAATCCAGCTTGCTGTGTTTACGCAGGTCCGGCAGATCTTTCAGAACGATTTGATCCTGAAGCGCCACCGTGGCGGTGGAAATCACCAGAGTCTTGCCAAGGGCTTTCGCCACCGGAATGGCGGCGATGAGGTAGGCCAGCGTTTTACCTGTCCCGGTACCAGCCTCCACCACGCAGGTAGCCGGCGGGGAAGTGCGCTGGCCATCGTTGTCGGTGATTTCCCCCATGTACCGGGCAATCTCCGCAATCATCAAGCGCTGGCCATAACGGGCACGGATATCCTTGCCCGCCAGCACATCCCGATAGGCTTGCTGAATTTGCTGTTTAACGTCCTCTGTCAGCGCCATTATCTCGGGCTCACCCAGTCACGCACAGTACCGACACGGAAAAACTGACCGTTCTTGCTGAGCACTACGCCGTCTTCGGTAATACGTTCTACCAGCAGCGACCCAAAACCGTCTCCCGGCTTCAGGTAATGGCCATTGATCATGACACGACTGGCGGAGGGGTCAGATGCAAATATGTGACTGTTAAAGGTCAAATCAGGGACACTCTTCTGAAAAGAAAGGGGTAGTTCCACAAGGTGAGGCACCCTGCCCTGCGGCACCCGTTCCGTCAAGGCAGATTGTGGCGACGACTCACTTTCGGACCGATTCGGAACAATGACGACAGGTTCGTCCCAGGATTGCTGGTTGACGCCGGGCTCATCTGACATGGCATCATCATCTGCCTCAGTGACCACGCCTGTACCTGTTGCCTGAGACAGGTCCTGCCCTCCGGATACCCGGACCGGATCCGCTATTTCAGTCTCTGCAAGCGGCTCAGGCTCAGGCTGAGCCGCCGGCACATCGGGTACCGGTTCGGACTGTTCCTGGGCTACAGCAGGAGCCTCCTTCACCGTCACGATCTTCGCGTTTCGCTCCGGCCAGAACAACCAGGCAAGCACACCCGCGTTCACTAACAAGGCCAGTGCAACCCACACCACGGCCGATACCGGCTTACGTTTGGGGCGGTATACCATCTGTACCGGTTGCCCGAGATCAGGCGCTCTGCCCTGTCGGCGCTCCGCTTCGGATTTTCGGAGCGCATCGAGAATATACGACATACGCTACCCGCTCCTGACCATCACCGACGAAACCAGACGAGGAATATTCTCGGCCAGATCGTTGTTCATCTGGATAATGGTCATGGCGCCTGCAATACCATCCACAGTGAGCCCGCGTTTTTCCTGATACCAGCGCACCTGGTCCGTCATCTCCATACGCTTGACCCGGGCCGCCTCCTGCCCACTGCTGCTCAGACGCTCTGCAAGTTCCATCATCCGGGCACCGATCCATAACTGCTGGCCGGAGTCATCGCCGTAGAAACCATCGCCGGTCATGAACTCAGGAATTCGCCAAAGTACCCTGAAATCACCGTACCAGTATTCCTCAATCTCACGAAACGGCACTTGTTGGCTGCCCACCGGCGTCGCAATCATGGCCAGCTCACCATCCAGCTGTTCCACAACTACCTGACGGGTACGACCACGCTCATCCCTTAACTGAAGGATGGCCGGCCGATTGATAAACTCCAGACTTCTGCGACTGCCCTGGCGTTCAAGGCAGGCCAGCCCTACCGTAGCGGCGTAATCACAGGCGATCGGGTTGGCCGACGGTTCATAATTCTTGCCCCACAGACCAAACAAGGCGCCGAAGGCCTCAGCCAACGACTGGGTGTGCTGGTTAAACACGAACCCCGGCGCTGTTGGCTCCGGCGCCACGATTACCGGCTGGTCAGAATCTGATACCGTTTTCGGCTCAGGCTCTGCCTCCCGTTCAATCACACCTTCAACGGACCGTTCGGCCTTGGGCTCGGCGAGTGCCGGGGTCGGTGAGCCAGGAAATTCAAGCAGCCACAAGGTGCCAATGATGGCCAGTATGACCGAGGCGACAACCAACCATACATGACTGCCCCGGCTTCGGAACGTCCCGCCGGCCGGGGCTATCGCCAGCCCGCCATTGACCTCTTTTGCGGCTTTGCGAATGTGGGTGACGGAGATCAGATGATCTCCCTCCGCATAGGCTCCGAGCAGTGCCCGGTCGCTGATCAGATTGATAAGCCGGGGTACGCCCTGGCTTTCCCGATACAATCTACGGACCGCCCCGGGGGTAAATATATCGCCCCGCATACCGGCAACATTGAGCCGGTACTGCAGATAGGCAGGGAGTTCCTGCCGGTCTATTGCATCCAGGTGGTAGCGTGCCGTGACCCTTTGATTAAGCTGGCGAAGTTCCGGCAGAGCCAGAATCTCCTGCAATTCCGGCTGGCCAAGCAGAACAATCTGCAGCAGTTTCTTTTCCGAGGTTTCCAGGTTGGTCAGCAGGCGCAGCTGTTCGAGCACCTCAGCAGAGAGGTTCTGGGCCTCGTCAATAATCAACACCTTGTGCCGGCCCGCAGCGTGGGCTTTCAACAAATCCTGGTTGATGCTGTCGACAAGGGTTTTGATACTGGCATCAGGTTGGTGCGCTATTTCCAGTTCATCACAAACGGACGACAACAGTTCCCTGGCGGACAGGCGTGGATTCAGGACCAACGCAATATCCACATGTGCCGGCGCGTTTTCTATGAAACAGCGACAAACCGTGGTTTTACCGGTGCCCACCTCGCCAGTGATCACAATGAAACCGCCCTGCCCCTGCACACCGTACATCAGGTGCGCCAGTGCTTCCTTGTGGCGATCGCTGAGGTAGAGATATCGGGGGTCGGGAGCGATTGAAAATGGCGGCTCACGAAAGCCGAAGAAATCGTAGTACATGGTTCCTCAGGGCCTGGCCGGGGTATCACCGCTTACCAGTTTGAGTTCCGCTGCGCGCCGGTTTTGCTGTTTCAGGCGGCGAACGCAACGCTCCAGGGTTTTCGAGATCCGTGCGTGGGAGCGGATCATGGATATCTTGGGCCAGGTCGCCCGCTCACCTTCCAGAATCATCTCACGAACATACTCAGGGTTCGGGTTGGCAAGCATACGCCGAAAATGCCGCAGGGAATAGTTTGGTGCGATGGTCACATCGCCGGAGTATCGCTGGGCCATAATGGTATACATCTGGCCGGATAGCTGCCGCAGGATCTCTGGCCGAACACGCTTTCGCAGGTAATCGAATACGCCTTGCCCGTGGAACTGTATCTCGGATTTCAGCAAGTGGGACGGCAGATTGGTCAGAGACAGTTTTTCATCCTGGCCACGATCAGTCAGAAACGGCACCACGTGAGGGTTGGTCTGGCTGACAATGGTGAAATTTACATCATAAAGGTGCATCAGTCGTTCAATAGGCAGATCGCTCACAACAGAGCCGTCCACAAACTTGAGCCGCGGCATGTAGGGCAGCGAATTACCGTTAAGATCTTTTTTCATCAGCGTTACTGGCGGGAAAATACCCGGTACAGCGGCACTGGCCAGGGCGGCACTCCACACCAACAGGTACGGTGAGGTGTAACCGCACAGCAAGCGGGCTTTCTGATGCGCCTGCACCGGAGACACACTGATATTAATACTGCGCCCGGTGCGCTGGTAGGCTTCCTCAAAGGTATAGTCGCCAATATTCTCCCGCAGGCATCGGCGCAATGTGTCCTGGTCCATCAGACCGGTTCCGCGCATGGCGCTTAACAACCCCCGCCATTTCCATGCTTTCAGGTTATGGCTTTCAGGCACCAGCATTTCAGGAATTTCAGCATCGGTATGAACCCCCAGAATGCCGGCGATAATGGCGCCGATGCTGGAGCCGGCAATCACCTGCGGCAAAAGGCCTTTCTCCCAGAGCGCCTTGATAACCCCAAAATGGAACATGCCCAGGCTGGCGCCCCCACTCAACAGCAAGGTGGGCCGCCCGTAGCTCGTCAGGGTGTCGCGGAAAAACTGCAGTTTGTCATACACCGGGAAGCCAGGAACCGGGTGGTCACACAGGTAATCCAGCGACTCACAGACCTGAGTGATGTATTCTTCAATCAGGTGTTTGGTACCGACGCGGGAGCGGGTGTACAGCGCCGGATTCCCCATGTTGCCAAGGTCGTGATGCAACCCTTCCCTGAGCGCGCGCTTCAGGCGCTCGAAATCATTCTGTTGGCGATACTGCTTGAGATTGGACAGGCGATCATAGATCAGCTCGTAATGGTAAAGATCGGAGGCAAAATCCTCTTTCCATTCAGCATTGCCCTCAAGAAAATCCAGCTCCAGTGCGGCCGCTTTCCACTGTTCATAATTCGTGGCCTGCGCCAGCATTTGTCGGAAACGGGTTATTCTCGGGTCCTTGATCACCTGTCGCCTCCCGGCTTGTACACTCAGAAATCGTCGAGCATCAGATCGTCATCATCACTCGCGAAAGGATCTTCGGTGATCTTACCATCGTTAATCAGGAATTCACGACGCTGCAGGAAGGCATTGCGCATAAACGTGTACCGATCCCCGGAAATGAAATTCTCCGCCGGGATCAGATCTGCCCGCTTGTCCACAATCTGGAGCATTCGCAGGTAATACCATTCGGGGTTCTCGACCGAGTCCCACGCCGAAGGCAGCATGAATCCGTCCGCCGCCATACCCGTGAAATACCGGGGCGTGGACGGCCCTAGCAACGGCAGCATCAGGTAAGGACCGGAATCCACGCCCCAGGTTGCCAGGGTCTGGCCGAAATCCTCCGGCCGCTCGGGCAGCTCGAAGGCGTTGGCAACATCAAAGAAACCACCAAGACCGAAAACCGTGTTGTAAGTAAAACGGCCAACCGCCACAACCGCAGACTCACCCTTCAGCTGCAGAAGGCTGTTGGTGAAGTTACGGATTTCGGTCAGATTATTGAAAAAATTGGTAATCCCCCGGTCCACCAGATCTGGAGTGACAGTGCGATAGCCCTTGGCTACCGGCCGGAGAAACCACCGGTCAATAGCATCATTAAAGGCGAAGACCTTTCGGTTCCAGTTTTCATAGGGATCGCCGGTTTCAACCGGCATAGTCTGTTCACCCGGGGGCTCCTGGAGATTCTGGGCCGTGGCCGGATTAAAGACCGCCAGGGCCGGGAAAACTGCGATGACCATCCAGGATGACCAGCGCCGGGACTTACGCTCTTTCATGTCGCTCTCTTGGGTTGTTTAACCTGTTCAGTTTCGTCAACAATACCGGCGCTTTATTATTATTTTTCAACCTTCCGGAGGAAATCCGATGTCAGTACCGGGAAATCCCGTCAGCTCCCTCACCATGGCACTGCGATGGGGTGATATGGATGCATACGGCCACGCCAATAACACAGTTTACTTTCGTTTCTTTGAAGAAGCCCGGATTGTCTGGCTTGCCTCACTGGAACTCGGTGGTGCCGAAGATGCCACCGGGCCGGTCATTATAAAGACCAGCGCCACATTCCTGAAGGAGCTGACTCACCCCGCCAATGTGGTGGTGGAAACTTACGCGGACAAAGCCGGAAATACCAGCCTGGACACTTACCACTTGTTGAAAGACAAGGATACCGGAGATATCTACGCGGAAGGCTATGCGAAAATCGTCTGGACGGACCGGGCGACACGCAAATCCACCCCGCTGCCAGACACCTTGCGGGCGCTGGCAGCGAGATAAACAGGCTCAGCGGTGGCGAACCACGACGCTGCCAATGGAATAGCCGGCGCCGAATGAGCAGATCACGCCCAGATCGCCGGCTTTCAGATCGTCCTTGTATTTGTGGAACGCGATTATGGAACCAGCGGAACTGGTGTTAGCGTATTCGTCCAGAATCACCGGAGCCTCTTCCACACTGGCATCGCGACCCAGAACCTTACGCGCAATTAACTGGTTCATGTTCAGGTTGGCCTGATGCAGCCACATCCGGGTGAGATTATCCGGGCTGAGGGAAAGGGATGCCAGGTGGCCCTGAATGGTCTCGGCCACCAGGGGCGAGACTTCCTTGAACACCTTCCGCCCTTGCTGGATAAACAGTTTGTCCGCCTTGCCAATGCCGGATTCATCGGCACGATTGAGGAAGCCGAAGTTATTCCGGATGTTGTTGGAAAACTTGGTTTTCAGACGAGTACCCAGAATTTCAAAACCCTGGCCGGCTTTAGTGTCTTCCTCACGCTCAACCAGTATCGCCGTGCAGGCATCACCGAAGATAAAGTGGCTGTCCCGATCCCTGAAATTCAAGTGGCCGGAGCAGATTTCCGGGCTGACCACCAGCACCGAACGTGCTGCACCATTTTCGACCGAGTTGACTGCCGCCTGCAGGCCGAAAGTGGCAGAACTGCACGCCACGTTCATGTCATAGGCAAAGCCTTCAATACCCAGGGCTTCCTGCACTTCAATGGCGATGGCCGGATACGGCCTTTGCAGGTTGGAACAGGCAACAATGACGGCATCGACATCGGCCGCCGTTTTACCCGCCTGGGCCAGGGCTTCCTTGCTCGCGGCCACCGCCATATCGCACTGTACCGACGGTTCATCGTTGCTGCGCTCCGGAATGTAGGGGGTCATCCGGTGGGGATCAAGAATACCATCCCGATCAATAACATGCCGGCGCTTGATACCGGAGGCTTTTTCAATAAAGGCAGAAGACGAGGGTTGCAGGGCAGCGACCTCACCACGGGCAATTTCGTCGGCATGCTCGTTGTTGAACAGCTCCACGTACTGATTGAACGCTTCAACCAGTTCATCATTCTCGATAATGGCGGGCGGCGTATACAGGCCGGTTCCGCTGATGACGGCTTTAATCACAATAACCCCACGTCACAATTATAAAAACGGTTTCTGACATCACGATGTCAGAAATACTAACACAGTCCGGCAGAATTGCCCGTGGGACTATCGTCCAGTGGCCCCGTTATAGTGCATCCGAAAACGTTATATACGGGTCTTTTCCCATTGTTTATCCAGCCGCTTCGCCGAAACCGTCATTACCGTGCCCAGTTGTTGGGCAAAAAACGACACCCGGAACTCCTCCATCATCCAGCGGTAGTTTTCCAGCTCCAGGTCTCGCACGCCCTGGCGCTTCTGTTGCTCCAGTTTCGCGGCATACCGCGCCCATAATGGCTCAATTGTGTGAAGAAATTCCCGCTCACGCCCCATTTCCCGCGCCATTTTTTCCAACCGGATGTCCGCCGCTTCAAAGTAGGTGCCGAACCGTTCCAGCCACTGAGCCGGGGTATTGACCAGGAATCCCGGGTACACCAGATGTTGCAACTGGAATTTGAGGTCGGCCATGCTTGCCGCCAGCGCCAGATTGATCTTGCCCTTGAGCTGTTTCGCGACTTTCTGGTAGCCGTTCATAGCCTGAAACAGACGCTCGTCAGCAGCTTCCAGAGCAGGAATGAAGTCCCCCCGGTGGCGGTCGAACAGCTCTGCGAACGCCTGTTCGGTTCTGGGCAGTTGGTCCGCCAGAAAATGCTGCATAACCGTCGACAACACCAGATCATCCAGCAGTCCCTTTGCCTGGCCGATCGGTGCAAACATCAACGCAGACTGCTTGAACCGAGGCAGCTTTCGTTCAAGATCCGCCAGGGTATTGCCGAACCGGTTCACAATCAGCCGCGCAACGCCGCGACGATGGGTATCCTCTGCGGTGAGCTTGTCCAGACAACGAGAAGCCCGCACCTTATTACCCAGATCTTCCAGAGCCGGGTAAACCGTGACCTGCATACCGCCTTTTTCTGTTTGAACCTGCTCCGGGAAGGTGCCGAATTGCCAGTCGGTGTATTCACCCGCCTGTTTTTTCCCGGGTTCATCTCTCGTCGCCGAGGCCAGCGCTTCTTCGGCCCGGCCCTCCAGTCTGGCCTGGAGCTCATCGGTGTCTCGGCTTTCGGCGATGACCTTGCCTTTATCGCCGGTCACCCTCAGGTTCATCCTCAGGTGGCGGGGCAGCTCCTCCTCCGGCCAGGCATCCGGATCAATCTGGACCCCGGTCATTCGTCGCAGCTGTTCACCCAGTTTGATCGCCAGAGGCTCGTTGCCTGGCTGCAGGTTGGCCAGAGCCGCGTCGACAAAGTCCGGTACCGGCACAAAATTCCGGCGCAACGCTTTCGGCAGCCCCTTGACCAGGGCAATGCATTTTTCCCGAAGCAGCCCCGGCACCAGCCACTCCAGACGCCGGGCGGGGATCTGTCGCAAAGCCATCAAGGGCACGTTGAGGGTGACACCGTCGCGCTCACTGGTGGGTTCAAATTCATAACTCAGAGGGTATTTCACCCCTTCCCATTCCAGGTAGTCGGGGTACTGCTGGGCCGAGGTCTCATCCAGAGGCCTTTGTAGAACGTCGGTCTCTGTCAGCTCCAGCTTCTTCAATTCTTCGGCAGATAATCCTTTCCACCAGGATTCAAAATGTCGGCCACTAACGATATCCGATGGCAGTCTCTGGTCGTAGAAAGCCACCAAAACTTCATCATCCACCAAAAGATCCCGCCGCCGGGTCTTCTTCTCCAGATTCTCGACCGTATCCAGCATTTCGCGGTTACGGGCAATAAACGGCGCCCTCGACTGATAATCCCCCTCAACCAGGGCACGGCGAATAAACAGATTCCGGCACTCGGCGGGGTCTACCTTAGCGTAAGGAATGCGGCGCTTGGGCACCACATCCAGGCCATACAGTGTGACCTTCTCATACCCCATCACCTGCGCACGCTTCTGCTCCCAGTGGGGCTCAAAAAAGTGGTGCTTTACCACGTGGCCGGCCAGCGGCTCCACCCATTCGGGCTGAATGGCCGCCACCATTCGGGCAAACACCTTGCTGGTTTCGACGATCTCGGCCGCCACAATCCACTTGGGTGCCGTCTTGCCGACTTTGGAACCCGGGAAAATCATTACCTTGCGGTTTCGGGTGGCCAGATACTCCCGCTTTTCCACTTTCACCGCCACCTGGCCAAGCAAGCCGGCCAGAATGGCTTTATGCACTGCGTCGTAGTTGGCCGGCTGGCTATTCAATGTCAGCTTCTGCTCCCGGCAGATCAGAGTGAGCTGGCGGTGTATGTCCCGCCACTCACGCATTCGCATCCAGCTCAGGAAGGTTTTCTGGCACAGTTTTTTGAGCTGGTTCTGGGACAATTCCTGGCGCTGCTCTTCGAACCAGTTCCAGATATTCAGCAGGGTGGCGAAATCCGATTCCTTGTCGTTGAACGGTGCGTGAGCCTGGTCGGCCGCCTGCTGCTTGTCCTGTGGGCGTTCCCTGGGGTCCTGAACGCTTAGGCCGGCAATCACAATCAACACTTCCGCCAGACTGCCCTGCTCTGCTGAGGTCACCAGCATCCGGGCTAACCGGGGATCCAGCGGCAATCGGGCCATGGTGCGCCCAAGCCTGGTGACACGCCGTTTGTCATCGACGGCGCTAAGCTCTTCCAGCAGCTTGTAACCATCGTTGACCTGACGACGATCCGGCGCCTCAAGAAACGGAAAATGCCGGATCTCACCCAGTCCGGATGTCGCCATTTGCAGGATAACGGAGGCCAGGTTGGTTCTCAGGATTTCGGGATCGGTGTATTCCGGGCGGTTCAAAAAGTCCGTTTCGTCGTACAGACGGAAACAGATACCCGGCGCCACACGGCCACACCGGCCTGCCCGCTGGTTGGCACTGGCCTGGGAAATCGGTTCAATTGGCAGCCGCTGTATTTTCGAGCGCACACTGTACCGGCTGATGCGCGCAACGCCAGTATCAATCACGTAGCGAATACCGGGCACGGTCAGCGAAGTCTCAGCCACGTTGGTGGACAACACAATCCGCCGTCCCTTGTGACCCTGAAACACCCGGTTCTGTTCCTGGTTGCTCAGGCGGGAATACAACGGCAACACTTCGGTATGACGCAGGTCGGCGTGGCGCAGCACCTTGCTCAGGGCCCGGATCTCGCGCTCGCCTGGCAGAAAAACCAGTACATCGCCCGGAGGCTGCTTTTCCTGGCGTTCATGCTGTTCAATCTCGTCCAATGCCGAGAGAACACCATCGGTCCAGCCCTGATCCCTGTCGTCCTCGTCCCCAACCAGGGGGCGATATCGAATATCTACCGGAAAGGTACGACCGCTGACTTCAATCACCGGCGCTTCGTTGAAAAACTCGCTGAAGCGCTCCACCTCGATCGTGGCCGAGGTGATGATGACTTTCAGATCCGGGCGCTTCGGCAACAGTTGCTTGAGATAGCCGAGCAGAAAATCAATATTCAGGCTGCGCTCGTGGGCCTCATCGATAATCAGCGTGTCATAGCGATCCAGAAAACGGTCATGCTGCACTTCTGCCAGCAGGATGCCGTCGGTCATTACCTTGACCCGGGACGATTCCGAGGTGTTGTCGGTAAACCGCACCTGGTACCCGACCTGCTGCCCTACCGTCTCACCCAGTTCTTCGGCAATCCGGCTGGAAACACTGCGCGCGGCGATACGCCGGGGCTGGGTATGACCAATAAGCCCTCGGATGCCCCGCCCCAGGTTCAGGCAAATCTTCGGAATCTGAGTGGTTTTACCGGATCCGGTCTCACCAGCAATGATCACCACCTGATGGTTGTTGATGGCATCACTGATGTCCTCGACGCGATCGCTGACCGGCAACCCGGCGGGAAAGGTCGCCGGCTTGTGCAATGCCTGACGCTTACGCACCTTGTCGAGCCCCTGATCCAGCCATTGCGCCATCTTTTCCAGGTCCTTGTTACCAGGGTTACCCTTGCAACGGCTTACACGACGAATGATGCGGGCGGCCTCCTGCTGGTTACAGGCGTCCAGCTGGCTCATCATCGCTTTGACAGCGGCCCGGGAATCAACGGGAGTTTCGGAACGAGTGTTGTCAGTCATTAACAGCTGCAGGCTCATCAATGGGTAGGTGGAACGTCAGGGCGAAACAGTCTAACGAAAACCGGAGCCAAGAAACACAAAGACCCCGCCGAAGCAGGGTCTTTGGTTGTTATGCGGGCCTCGCCTGTTACTTGGCGTTGGCCTCGTCCCGCAGCTCACGGCGCAGGATCTTGCCCACGTTGCTCTTTGGCAGTTCATCACGGAACTCAAAGTGCTTGGGTACCTTGTAGGCGGTCAGACGCTCCCGACAGAACTCCTTGAGTTCGTTGGCGGTTACACCTTCTTTGGTGGGCACGACATAAACCTTCACCGCTTCGCCGCTCTTGGCATCGGGGATCCCCACGGCGGCACACTCCACGACTTTCGGGTGTGTGGTTACAACATCTTCGATTTCGTTCGGGAACACGTTGAAACCGGACACGATGATCATGTCCTTTTTACGATCCACAATGCGGATATAGCCGTCTTCCTGGATCAGGGCCACATCGCCGGTTTTCAGGAAACCGTCATCGGTGAACGACTTCTGGGTATCATCGGGACGCTGCCAGTAACCTCGCATCACCTGCGGGCCTTTCACGCACAGTTCGCCCGGCTCGCCGACCGGTGTTTCGTTGCCGTCATCGTCAATGGTTTTAACCACAGTGGACGGAATCGGTAGACCGATGGTGCCGATCTGGATGGCGCTGCGGGGATTGAAGGTAACCACCGGAGAAGTCTCGGTCATGCCGTAGCCTTCGCTGATTTCGCAACCCGTTACACGCTGCCACATTTTCGCGGTATCACTGGTCAGAGCCATACCACCAGAGGCAGTCAGCTTGAGGCCAGAGAAGTCCAGATCCTGGAAGTCCTCGTTGTTGCACAGGGCCACAAACAAGGTATTCAGGCCAATAAAGGCAGAGAACTTCTGCTTCTGCAGCTCTTTAACAAAGCCGGGGATATCACGCGGGTTCGGAATCAGAACGTTATGGGCACCTGCTTCCAGCATAATGCCGCAGTTCAGGGTGAAGGAGTAAATGTGGTACAGCGGCAGCGGTGCAATCACCACTTCCTTGCCCTCTTCCACCTGATCTTCCAGCATTGGCCGGACTTGTGTCAGGTTGGCCACCAGGTTGGCGTGAGTCAGCATGGCACCCTTGGCAACACCAGTGGTGCCGCCGGTGTACTGCAGCACGGCCAGGTCATCCAGCTTGATGTCGACCGGGGTAAACTTTTCGCGGGCACCGGCACTGAGTACCGCCGGCAGCTTATGAGCACCCGGAATGTTGAACGCCGGAACCATCTTCTTGAGGTGCTTCACCGCGGCATTCATCAGGGTACGCTTGATGGGGGAATGCATATCGGCAATCTCGGTCACGATCACGTGCTCGATGCCGGTATGAGGCAACACCTTCTCCGCGTTGTCGGCCATATTGGCCAGAACAACTAGAGCCTTTGCGCCAGAATCGTTAAACTGGTGCTCCATCTCGCGAGTGGTGTACAGGGGGTTGGTGTTCACCACAATCAGACCAGCGCGCATGGCTCCGAACACAACCACCGGATACTGGGTAACGTTCGGCATCTGCACCGCAATGCGGTCGCCCGGTTTCAGGTCAGTTTTGTTCTGCAGCCAGGCCGCGAAGTTGCGGCTCTGAGTATCAAGATCCCGATAAGTCAGGGTAACGCCAACTGCTGTAAACGCAGGCTTGTCTGCAAACTTCTGTACCGCCTGCTCAAAAACATCCACCATGTTCTTGTATTTATTGAGATCGATTTCCCGGGGGATGCCAGCTGGGTATTTGTCTTGATAGAACTGCTCAAAATCCATCACCATCTCCTGTCTGATTGGCGCTGAGGGGTACTACCGGATGGGTTCAGAAGCCCCCTGATTGTAATGTTTTGCCAAGACCGATCGCTCGGGAAAATCAACCCGACGAAAGTATCAGCCTCAAAAAAGTGGGGAGAGAATAGCAGTTTTGTTAACGATGAGGTAGTTTTCAGATCAGCAAACGGTACAACCGTACTCGAACAATGAATCACCGGAGCCTGTGATGAGCGACACCCTGGATACGCTGGAAAACATTACCTACGACGAACTGAACGAAGGCGATTCAGCCACCTTCACACGCACCCTCACCGAAGATGAGCTGGTGCTCTTTGCTGCGGTATCCGGGGACGTAAACCCGGTGCACCTGGATTCGGAGTTTGCCGCAGAATCCATGTTCCGGGAGCGCATCGCTCATGGTATGTGGAGTGGCTCACTGATTTCTGCCGCCCTGGCCACGGTCATGCCCGGCCCCGGCACCATCTACCTGGAACAGAGCCTGTCGTTCAAACGACCGGTCAAGCTGGACGACACACTGACCGTCACCTTGTCGGTGCTTAGCAAGGAACCTAAAAACCGTGTCTCTTTTGGCTGCGATGTGCGCAATCAGAACGGTGATCAGGTGGTTACCGGCGAGGCCAAGGTGATTGCCCCCACCGAAAAGATTTCGTTGCAAAAACCCCGCTTGCCGAAAATCACCATCGAAAGCTGAGTTTCGGCTGGCATTACCCCGGAAGGAAATCGATGGGGAATCGAACCTTCCGGGTCTCCACATTGGCGGCACCAAAATTGAACATCTGTACGCGCAATGCAATGCGCTTTTCCAGCATCGGGTGATCCAGTTCAGAGCCGACCACGTCGCAGGCCGAGACACTGCCGTCCGGCTCAATCACCAGTTCCAGGGTAACCTTACCCTCAAGGGTTGGATCCTGCCTTAACTCCCGCTGGTACAGGGAATAGAGCACACTCTTCTGCGCATCAAACACCTGCCGGATATTGCTCATGGCACGCTCACCCACTGACGGCCGGGCGGGTTCCGGCTGGCTTGCCACCTGAGGCGCGGTTTCCCGGGGAGCGGCTACGTCACTGGTTTCATGCTTAGCCAGTTCGACTTCCCGAACTGGCCCTTCGCGGGTTTCAACACCGCCGCTGCCTTGCAGTACCGAATCATTCGGCGTTTCCGGTGCCAGGCCAACCGCCTGACTGTTACTGACATTCGCGACACGCTGCACCTCAGGTGCCGGAGTATCCACAGACGTCAGAGCGCTGAGCCGGTCTTTCATGGCAAACAGCCCAGAACGTGAGGCGGTTTCCCGAGCCTGCTCGGTCGTCTGCGGCGCTGGCTTCGGCTCCGATTTCGCCACCGTCGGTTCAGGAGGAATCTGTTGCGGCTCCTCAAGCTGCTTCGGTTCCGGCTCCGGCTCTGGCTCTGGCTCTGGCTCTGGCTCTGGCTCAGGTTTGGGCTGTTCAGGCTCTGGTTCAACAACCGGCTCTGGTGACTCAACTGGTTTCGGTGGCTGTACCAGCTTCGCCAGCCTGGGCGGCAACTGCTCAGCCTGTTCACGTTCGGGTTCCGGTACCTGCAAGCCCGGGATAATGAGAGCGGGAATCAGAAACAGCGCCAGCATCAGCCCGGTTATCAGACCGAAGCGGCCCGACTCTGCTCTGTCCCGGGACCAGGGCAGCCGGGACGGTTGCGGCAGTTCCCTGCGATCAGCCATTACGAACCTCCGACTCCACCGCCAGCCGCACCTGCCGGAACTGCTCATCGACACAGGTCTGCATGATCTTTCTCAGCAACCGATAATCGGTATCTTTGGCTGCCATGATTGTGACTTCGAGACCGTTCTCGGGCACCTCAGCCCAGCGGTTCCGTCGGTACGCCAGCTCTTCGGACAAGCCGGCAATACGGGTATCCGTGGCTTCGATGCCGTCCAGGCGCGCCACTTCCCGGCCCTGAACCAGAATCGACTGGCCGACCACCTGTACGGTCAGGTTTTCCACGGCTTCCTGTTTCGCGGTCGAACTGGGCAACGGAACATCCGCGGTGTTCTGCATCACTTTCACATCCGAGGAATTCACCATCAGGAAGAACACCAGGATGGTAAAGATATCCATCAGCGACACCAGATTCAGGCCACCGGCCTTGTGCATCCGCCCATAGTGTCGCTGGCGCAGCCGGGCTCGTCTCGACAACTTCACGCGCCTTCTCCTTTGCCTTCCACCGGTCGCGCGGCCAGATTGCGATCCTCACCGGCATCCATCAGAGACACATCCGGAAAGAGTTCTGCTTCCACGACGCTCGCAGCAACGACCGCCTGGTAAGAGCGCACGGTATCCATAACCGACACCAGAGTCTGGTAGTCCACATCTGGTCCGACTTCCAGTATCACGTCTGTCTTGTCGGGCATTTGGGACTTGATCTGCTGCAACAGTTCACTCAGTCGTGAATAGTCCTGGCCCTGCCCGCTAACCGGCATCACATCGATCAGGCCGCGGTCACTATCCGCTACCTCGATACCCTCCGGTAGCACCGTGACCACCAGCCGGAACGATTCGGCATCCGGCGCCTGGCCGGCTTCCATGCCCGGAAAGTTCAGCTCGATCATCCGGATCTGGCTGAACACCATGCCCAGCAGCAACACCGGTACCAGCACAATCATCAAATTGAGAAAGGCGGTAATGTCGAGGTCTGCCGAGGCCGTCAGCCTGCGATGTCGACGTCTCATGTTCGGCTACTCCTGATCAGATCCTGGAATGCCGGCACAATCAGGCGGCCGCCGCCGGTCGGTTTACGGGCTCAGACACCATATTAAGGAGCTTGACCCCCGCCATTTCAAAACTGTCGACAATCTCGTTGGTGCGGGTCTGCAGTACCGCGTGGAACAGCAGCAGCGGAATGGCCGACATCAGGCCAAAGGCGGTGGTATTCATGGCCACAGAAATGCTTTCCGATAACAGCGATGCCTTCTGCGCCGGGTCTGCGGCAGCGACAGCGGTGAAAGCCGCAATCAAACCAATGATGGTGCCAAGCAAGCCCAGCAGCGTGGCAATGTTGGCCAGGGTGGCGAGGTACTGTGTGCGCTTTTCCAACCGGGGCAACACTTCCATCAGGCCCTCTTCCATGGCGTATTCGATGTCTTCACGCCGGCTGTTATTGATCAACCGGGCAATGCCGGCGCCAAGCACCGAGGCAATTGCGCTGTTTGAGCTGGACGCCGCCTTCATGGCGCGCTGGTAATCGCGTTTTTGCAGGGCGGGCAGAATGCCGCGCTCAAACGCCATCCGGTTTCGACGGCGAACCGCCCCGAGGTACAGGAAACGTTCCAGAGTGATCGCCAACCCCAGCGCAAGTACGATGGCAATCGGGTACATGAAGGGACCACCCTCCTGGAAAAAGCGGATAACGGTATCAAGCATGGTGTAGTTCTCCATCTACTGCGACGTTACGGTTGCGATTCGGCTGTTGCGGCGCCCTGCCCTGCAGACAGCGTTGATTTCAGCACGAGGGGATTCAGGGTTTCGCGGAACTGGCGGTGATTCTCCAGAACCGGTTGAGGCACCGGACGCAAGAGTTCCGGTGCCTGTTGATTGAGCTCGGTTCTCGGGCGCCGGGGCAGGCTCGGCGTTTGCCAGGGCAATATATACAGGATTCTTGGATCGTCTTCGCCGGTGCCGGCAGAGAGCCCTTGCACCCGCAGAACGTTCTGTTGGCTGTGGCCCACGGTACTGGTGCCTTCTGCGGAATAGCCGGTGACCGGGCAAAGCACCAGAACAGACAGCAGGAAACCGCAGCAAGTTAACCTGGGCAGCATCATTCCAGCCTCCGTTCGAGATCTGCGATCCAGCCGGCAACCTGCGAGCCTTCCTCCCCGGCCAGGGTCTGGTATTGCTGGTAATGTTCCAGCGCCTTGTCGAGATCCAGCAGGTAGAGCTCTGATATCACCGCCAGGTTGTAATGCAGTTCCGCAACCTTCGGCGTCACGTTCAGTCCCGTTTCCAGCATTGTGGCGGCTTCTTCGAAGCGCTCCTGCTCTTTCAGGAGCAGTGCCAGATTGTTGCGAACCGTCACGTTGGCAGGATCAGCCGCAACCGCCTGGTGCCAGGCCTCCAGTGCCAT
This sequence comes from Marinobacter sp. tcs-11, assembly GCF_002049515.1. Taxonomy (NCBI): domain Bacteria; kingdom Pseudomonadati; phylum Pseudomonadota; class Gammaproteobacteria; order Pseudomonadales; family Marinobacteraceae; genus Marinobacter; species Marinobacter sp. tcs-11. The sequence goes on from NZ_LLYU01000007.1 coordinate 171,870, forward strand.
CTTATGGTCACCGGCTTCGTAAGCCTGCCGGCCCTGGCGCTCCCACTCTTTTGACTGCTCTGGCTGATACACCGGCGCTACCTTTTCAGGTGCTGGCGCTTTGGAAGCGCAGCCAGCCAGCCCCGCTATAACTAGCAGAAGCAAAAACCGGAAAACCTGCGATGTCCCTTTTAACCTCATCACGATCCTCCCTGATTGGTATCCGTCGTCCAACTCATCCAGCGAAGCTGTCGCTCGTAGCGCCCCGGGTGCATGATTGCCAGGGCCTCCAGACTGCGCTGAATCCACTCATCGAAACCCTCTGCGGGAATACGTTCGTGATTGCGGGCGTGCAGCGCCATTGCCTCTTCCTCAAGTGGAAACGCTTCCTCTTCCAGAAGCATCTGATACTGCATCGCTTCCATTTCGTTCAGCTCTGCGGGTATTTCAGAGGACATGAGGTCAGACGCCAGTGTTCGATAGAGTTCTGCACGGCGATATAGAACCTCCGAACGAACCCCCTCGCCGGCAAAGGACTCCGCCTCCTGCAGGTACACTTGAGCCTGCTGCATGGCGGCCTGTTTTCGTGCAAGTGACTTCTCCAGCGGGTGAGCCAGAGCAATACCCGCAAAACGCTCTGCCGTCTTTGCACCAAAGAACAGTGCCGCATCCGCAGCCCATTGCAGGGTATCGTCGGAATGCCACCGACTGGCTCTTTCCTGAGCCAGTAGTTGTTCCCGCACAGCAACCGCCGAGTCTCCCGATTCGATCAAGCGCTGTCGCATGGTCTGCTGTCGAACGTGTTCGTCGGCGGAATCGGGCGTTGGTGCAACGGCCAGCCAGTTTTTGTAGAGCTGGTTTCTGGAGGCGATGTCACCTTCTGCGTGGAAGATGGCCGCCGCACGCAGCCTGGTCGGCCACGGGTCCGCGAGCGTCTCTGAGCGACTCAGCAGCTCCTCCGCGGCTTTTAATCCCTGGTCAGATTCCTGATAGGCAAGAACCAGCTTTTCACTGGTTTCAGGTGTCAGGTCGTGATTCGGGTAATCCATCCGGAAGCGTTGGAGTTCGTTGATGGCAGACAGCCAGTCGGATGCCCGAAGCAAGGTATTCGCGGCATCGTAGCGGGCCCTGATCGCAATTTCAGAGCCCGGCATCACGCCCTCAACCCGCTGAAAGTGCGCCACGGCGAGGGTTGCGTCGCCGGCACGAGCAGCCTTTTCGCCCTGCTGATAAACGGCGGTCGCGAGTTGCTCCAGGAGATTACGCTTCTGGCTTTCGGCATCAGGGCTGGCTTCGTCAGCCAATAACAACGCCTGACGCCAGGCACGTTCAGCTAACCCAAACTCGTTGTTTTTCTGGCGGATGCGCGCTGTCACCAGCCACGCCGCGTAGCGCTCGGCAACGCCCGCCCGGTCCCAGGTCAGTGTAGAACTGGCGTATTGCAGGGCACGCTCGAATTCGCCCGTGTCGTACCAACGGTTGGCAAGGTCGGCACGGAGCCCCGACAGACGTTCATCCGGACCGAACGCCTCTGCATATCGCTGCTCTTCGTTGCTCAGGACGAGCAGCGTCGCGGTTCTACTCTCCCCCGATGCCTGCTCAAGGTCCTCCCGAACAATCCGGATAGCGGCCCAGGCCGAATCCCGGGAATCCCCGTGGCGATGGTCGTAGGCTGCGGCCCGGAAATTCCTGACGGCTTCAGCCCGATCGCCAGCCAGTAACCGGGCATCGCCTGCGAGATGGAGCAGTTCCCCGGCTTGATCCGAGCGAGGTGCAAGCCGCTCGTAATAATGGGCGGCTTTGGCCCAGGCTTCACTGGCGGTAGCCGTTTGGTTCCGGCTACTGAGGTCTGTACCGGTGGCGTAGTAGTGATCAGCGAGGAAGCGGGTGTATTGCGCCCAAAGCCCCTTCTGCTCAGGAGTCATCGTCTGGAATCGGGCCTCTGCCCCCAAACGCTGGACGTAATCATCCCGCGCCGCCAGAGCTTTTGGGGTATTACCGGCCAGTTGCCAGTAGGACACACTCTGGGCCAGGAAATCCGGGCTCGCTGTGTGGCCCGGAAACTCGGACACAAAAGCGTTGTTGACTGACACCGCCCGTTCATAACGACGTTCCACCGCATGCAGATCCGCAAGCCGGTCGTATAACAGATGCGGCCATGCTGATGACTCACGACCATCCAGCCAGCCGACAAGGGTCCGGGCATCACTCTGGCGGGACGCCATCAAAGCCAGCACCCGGAAGGTGTCCTCCAGCATATCCATGGACTGCGCCGGCGGGTTGGCCAGCGTGGATTGGTCTGGCAATTGCTGATCCAGTACCGCCATGAACGTATCTGCCGCGCGGGTCCAGGCGGGCTCACCCTGTTTAAACTGACTCCAGCCGAGCATGTAGCGGGCTTTGGCGGCGAGCTCCTGATGGCTGTCATGCTCCAGCAACTGCCGGTAACCGGCCTCAGCCTCTGCGTAACGGCCGGCGGAGAAGGCCGCTTCCGCTATGCGAAAACGGGCCTCAGGTACCAGTTCCGAGTTCGGGTAAAGCCCAACAAGCTGTTTCAGTCTTGCGATGGACTGCTCCGGTTGCCCGGTCAGCGCGTGGGCCTTGGCCATCTGGTACAGCAACTCGTCGAGACGCCCGGAAAAGGACCCTTTGGCCAGAATGCTTTCGTAGCTCTCGAGCACTTCCTCATAGATGGCCGCTTCCCGCTCTTCGGAGAACCCGACGTCCTCTCCCGACCTATCACGGATGTTGTTGAGCCGGTTCAGGGCGTCTATCCGCACTTCAGGCTCATCCGAGGACTCAAACAACTTCTGATAACGGCGGGCCACTTCCCGAGGCGATATCGCCGGCAGGGGCCGGCTCTCAAACTTGAGAAACACCGGGCGCATATCCCCCAGGGTTTCACCATCCCGCCCCAACTCCACTCGGAACGATTCCTGCGCAGAAACCGGCGCATGGGCCAATGCCATAACCATTACAAGTGGTGCCGCAAAGGATTTCGGAGCAAAAGGCAGATTCACTGTGCGCCCTCCCCGAGATTTTCCAGAGCCAGATACTCATAGAGGTGTGCGATTTGCTGCTCGGTCTTGTCCAGCGCGTGAGTCATACGCCGGGTCTGTGTTTCGACAAACGCAAGTGCCAGTGCATCCAGTTCCCGTGCGGCCCGCGCCCGGAGACTGAGGGTCTCCCGACGTAAACCGTTGGTCGCGTCTCTCATTGCACGAGCTTCTTCCAGAACCGTTTCCAGTCGCTCAGGCCTATGGACGACCTGCTGATTCAACGCGCTCATGCGGCGGCCGGCTGCTGCCAGAGACTGTTTGAGCTGGCGCAGTTCTGCAGCCTGGGCAGGCGTCGCCGCCTGCTCCACCAACCGATCCAACCTCGTTTCCAGCTCCCTCTGCTGTTGCTCAACAGCCGCGGTTTGTGACGCCGGAGCCCTTGAATCGGCTGATCTCACAAAGCCCTCAAGCGCCTGGATGAAAACTTGCAGGTTGTACTTGCTCGCATCCAGTGTTGCGACCATCTCATCGAGGCGCGCCACCCTCCGCACCGCCGTCTGGGCTCCCGGTTCTTCCATAAAGCGGAGAAGGTATGCCATTCGTGGTTGCGTCAACGTTCGGCTATCAGCCAGAAACCATTGAATGTCATCACTCCGGGCATCCTGAACCAGGGTTTTGTAGGCACCGTCTGCCTTGATCCTCTCGGACAGCTTGCCCAGGGTTACCCGCTCTCCCTCATACGCAGCATTGGCGGCGAGCCAGGATTCTCCCGCCTGGCCCGGATACCCGGAAAGATCGTAACCACGGCCCATGCCAATCCAGGCATCTGAAACGCCGGGGAATGCCAGCGGAAACTTTTTGGCCCGGTGCCAGCTCTGCATGGCAGCCCGGTGATTACCTTTGCGCGACAGCGCAAGCCCGTGAAGGTAGAGGGCCTGAGGTGTGTAATAACTTTCCAGAGAGACCTTCTCCAGAAAATCGATCGCTTTGTCGTAATCGTCGCTACCCAGCGCCAGATATCCGGCCCGGAGATTGAGTTGATCGAGCAGTGCCTGGCTCCGATTCGAGTCGGCGTCTTTGGCAGCCATGGCCATGGCAACCCGGAGTGAAACCAGAGCCCGTGACGAATCGAGATCATCACGGGCGAAATCCGCCGCCAGGTTCATGTAGCCCACGGCCGCCCAGTAGCCGTCCTCCATTCGCGCAAGGTACTGACCGGCCGCGTCGGACTTCCCCTGCATTCTGGCCAGCTCCGCCAGGCCAAGAAGCGCTTTTTGCACCACTTCGCCATAGCCGGCTCGGCGCGCCTGCTGGTACCAGTTCTCCGCACCAGTGAGATCGCCATCTTCCTGTGCCATTTCAGCCAGAGCCAATGCCGCGTCGCCACGGTGAGAAGCACCGTTAAATACCCCCTCAAACCCTGCCCTGGCCTTGTCATCCTGCCCAGAGGCCAGCAACAGTCTGGCCTGGAGATAATCGGCCGATTCACCTTCAAGCTTCGCTGCCAACCCGGAAACCGTTGCAGCTTCACCGGTATCCAGAGCAAAGCGAACCACACCGGTTGCCAACGGGTTGTCCATGGCGTTTGCCACCGGAGCTGCCACACCTGCAAGCATCGCAGCCACGACGCCGAGGCTGTTTCGGAAAAGCAGAGACATGCGCCCATTCATGGCCGGTTATTTCCACTCAACAAATGAAACTTCCGGTTCATAGTCCGGAGCCTTGGCGTTCAGCTTCATCTGCAGGCGCAGAGTGCCAGGCTGCTTCCGGAAGTCGTGGACAATCTCCCGGCGCACGAAACGATTGTTGGCCGCCCGGGCGTTGATCACCGCCTTGAGACTGTGCTTTCCGTCCGCCAGATTGCCAATAAACAGTTGATGCACGCCGCCCTGGCCCAGCGAGTTCCGCTCGTTTTCCGTGTACAGATGAGCGGTAACCGGCTGTTCATTGACGAACAGTTCTACCGAATCCAGCTCCAGGGCCTGTCTGTTCGCCAAAGACAGAAAAACCGCCACCCGGGTATTCACCGGGTGCAGCAGTTTCTGCTCAAGAGCATGAACACTTGCAGTATGCCGGGTAATGTCAGCGTTCAGACGCTCGATCTGCTCATCGAGCGACGATGAATGGGAGGTTGCCGCCATGGCGGCCATGATCATTCCGGATATACACAGCCCCCTGATCCCTGGGGCAATCCGGCACTTTTGTGGTTTTTGTCTGCCGAACATCACTTTCCTGCCTTGCCGGGCCGTGCTGGTGCGCGGCTCAGGTAACATTTCGAAATAAAGAGTAACACCCGCTAACAACCAAGAACGGTATCCATTTCACCAAATGAGCATTTGGCTGGGTATCGGCAACGAAAAAGTGTCGACTAATTTGACAGGAATAAAGGAAACGGAGACTGATCACAACGGACCAACCGGCCCTGTGACGATGCAAGCCATTGATATTAATGCGGTATGCAGGGGCATGGCCCCGGATTTGCTCTACCAGAGTTGGCGGGAGCGCCTTTCAGGCAACCCCCGCTTGAATATGCCGAGCTTTGCCGATGCCCTCAACCGCATCGGCTTTTTTTTATTTACTCAACTGCCTCATGGCCGATTCAAGCCCCTCAATGGTCAGAGGGTACATATGATTATTGACCAATTGCTGGGTAATGCCCAGTGAACCACCCGAACCCCAGTAGCTTTCCGGTAACGGGTTGAGCCACACCACCTTCCGGAAATGCTCGGTCACACGCTGGAACCAGGTGGCACCGGCCTCCTCATTCCAGTGCTCGATAGAGCCACCGGGGTGCGTGATCTCATAGGGTGCCATGGTGGCATCCCCCACAAAGATCACCTTATAGTCCGGCGTATATTTGTGCAGGATATCCCAGGTGCTGAGCGTCTCGTTCATGCGCCGGATATTGTTCTTCCATACGCTTTCATAGATGAAATTGTGGAAGTAGAAATACTCCATGTGCTTGAACTCGAGACGTGCTGCCGAGAACAGCTCTTCACACACCCGAACGTGCGGGTCCATGGAACCGCCCACATCAAAGAAAATCAGCACCTTCACGGCATTGTGCCGCTCGGGAACCATTTTCAGGTCCAGATACCCGGCATTGCGGGCCGTTGAGCGGATGGTATCGTCCATGTCGAGCTGGTCTGCGGCGCCCTGTCGGGCAAATTTACGCAGCCGGCGCAAGGCCACCTTGATGTTGCGGATGCCAAGGGTGATGCTGTCGTCCAGATCACGGAATTCACGCTTTTCCCAGACTTTGACCGCCCGGCCGTGGCGACCTTTGTTCTGGCCGATGCGGAAGCCTTCCGGGTTATAACCGTTGGCACCAAACGGTGAGGTTCCGCCGGTACCAATCCATTTGTTACCACCGGCGTGACGTTCCTTCTGCTCTTCCATGCGTTTCTTGAAGGTTTCGATCAACTCTTCCAGCCCGCCGAGAGACTCAATCTTGGCTTTCTCTTCGTCGGTCAGGTGTTTCTCGAATTCGGCACGCAGCCAATCGTCGGGAATCAGCGCCTCGAGCAGATCATCGAGATTCTCGATGCCTTCGAAATAGGCCTGGAAGGCGCGATCGAACTTGTCAAAGTGCCGTTCATCCTTAACCAGGCACACCCTCGCCAGGTAATAGAACTCCTCCATGTCTGCGAACGCCAGACGCTGCTGAATGGCCTCCAGCAGATCCAGGAATTCCCGCAGACTGGCCGGCACCTTGGCCCGCCGTACTTCGAGGAAAAAATCAATCAACATAAAGCAGAGCTCTTGTCGGTGATCAGTTTCGGCGACGCGCCATGAAAGCCAGCTTCTGCAGCAGATGAACGTCCTGCTCGTTCTTCACCAGAGCACCATAGAGCGGTGGCAGGGCCGAGCTGGAATCTTTTTCCTGCAGAGCCTTGGCAGAGAGCTCATCCGCCATCAGCAACTTGAGCCAGTCGATCAGCTCGGATGTCGACGGTTTTTTCTTGAGCCCCGGCACCTTGCGAACGTCGAAGAATACTTCCAGCGCATCCCGCACCAGCTGCTGCTGGATTCCCGGGAAGTGGACATCCACGATGTTTTTCATGGTGTCGTGATCCGGGAAGCTGATGTAGTGGAAGAAGCAACGGCGCAGGAAGGCATCCGGCAGCTCTTTCTCGTTGTTACTGGTGATCACCACAATCGGGCGCTTCTTCGCTTTTACGAACTCCTGGGTTTCGTAAACAAAGAACTCCATTCGGTCCAGTTCCAGCAGCAGATCGTTCGGGAACTCGATATCCGCCTTGTCGATTTCGTCGATCAGCAGCACCACCTGCTCGTCCGCCTCAAAGGCTTCCCAGAGCTTACCCTTCACAATGTAGTTGCGAATGTCTTTGACCTTCTCGTCCCCGAGTTGGGAATCCCGAAGGCGGGACACCGCATCATATTCGTACAGGCCTTGCTGGGCCTTGGTGGTCGACTTGATGTGCCAGGGAATCAGAGTCATTCCCAGCGCCGCGGCCATTTCCTCCGCCAGCAGGGTTTTACCGGTGCCGGGTTCACCCTTGATCAACAACGGACGCTGCAGCGCGATGGCCGCATTGACTGCCATTTGCAGGTCATCGGTGGCTACGTATTTATCGGTGCCGGTAAACTTCATGTGTCTGATTCCTGTTGGTTACTTTTTCGGATTCTCTTTCTTGTCCACCGGTTTGGGTTTTTCGCCCTCCGGAGACTCTTCATCATAATCGGGCAAATCGTCGAATTCGGAGAGGTCGAAGTCTTCCAGACCAAACTCGTCCTCATCAATGTCGAACTCGGATTCACTGATCTCATCGGCTTCCGACGGATCTGGCTCCGCCTCGGCGCCAACCGTATCGTCTGCCACGGGAATTTCGTCCTCTTCCGGCTCCAGTTCAGCCGATGGCAGCTCTTCCGTTACTTCGGGTACGGCCTCATCCGGAACCTCGTCCGGTTCGCTGTCAGCTTGCGAGAGTTCCGGAATGTCTTCAGGTTCCGGCTCTTCGGCAGACGCCAGCTCTGGTTCTGTTTCCGGGGCAGGTTCAGCGTCCGGTTCCACCGACTCTGCCGCTACCGGAGGTTCTGGCTCCACCACCGGTGGTTCTTCCGATTCTTCAGCCAGGTCCTCCAGGGTTTCACGCTCGGCCGCTGCCGCCTGCTCCTGTTCTGCCCTGGCCTTTTTCTGGCGCCATGCAAACAAACCAAGCCCCACGATAGCAACCAGCAAGGCTGCGCCTGCACCCCAGGCCCAAACCGGAATACCCAGAAGCGTCCCCTTCTCCGGCTCCTGTTCAGCAATCGGCTGTTCGATCGGCGCTTCAGGCTCTGGCTCGACGACCTGCGCTGGTTCTGGTTCCGGCTCAGTTTCCTGCATCGGCGCTTCTACGGGCGGCTCGGCTTCCACTGGCGGCTCCGGTTCCGAAGACTCCGTTCCGCCGTCGAAATCCGGCAGCGACTCCACCTGTTCAGACAGGTCGGGCACCATGGGTTCGGTTACCACCTCCAGCGGTGGCTCTTCCCCGGGCACCGTGAACGTCGTCATCGCACTGAATTTGCGGGAGAAAGTTCCTGCATCCGCAACGACATCGATCTGATATCGCCCAGGCGCGGGCAATCTGGGTACCGTGTCCCGGTAAACGCCGTCTTCCGGCGGCGTATCGGGAGACAATACCTTGGTACCTTTCCGGCCGTCACTGGCGGTTATCGACAGGCTAACGTCCATCACCGAGAGAAAATCAGACCCGGTAATCTTTTCGGCTTCTTCATAAAAGGCCACTTCAATGGCCAGAGGCTGCTCTTCGGTAAACTCGGCGGGAATCGGATTGACGGCCATGCGCAGATCACTGACCACCGTCACGCGGCTCCCCTGGCCGAGGTCGCCAATGATACGCCAGCGGCCCGGGACCGGTTCAGTAACGGTGATCAGATCGTAGCCCGGCTCAGATGCCCAACGAACATTTTCCGGAGCGTTCTCCCGGGTGAAAGGCTCACCACCTGGCTGTGCAAGCGCCAACGGCTCTTCGCCAGAAGCATCCTGACCGGAGAAGATCAGTGCCGTAAACTCACTGATGCCCTCATCGACGGCAAAGCCATCGCCTTCAATGGGCACCTGTTCTTGCGGCACTGCGGTGTTCAGAGCATTGGCAAAGGCCAGGTTCAAGGCCTCGGCGGATTGCGCCAGCTGGAAGCTGCCACCGGTTTCGCGGGCCAGGTTACGCAGAAACCGGACATCCGCCTTCTCAGACAGACCAACCGTGTGGATCGTGGCGCCCTTGTTTTTCAGCGCTGGCAACAAGGAATCGAGAATGCGTTTTTCCTCGGCCTGACTGGCGTCTTCGCCACCAGGCACGTCGACCTTGCCATCGCTGAGGACAATAAGATGGGTGTTCTCGAGGGTACCGCCAGACAGCCAGTCGTTGGCGGCCTTTTCCATTGCCAAACCCAGGTTCGTGTGCAGCGCCACCGAATTGATCTGCTCGGAACGCTCAACAGCAATATCGCGCCAGGCCTGGTCAACCATACCGTAGGGCACCAGCATGTTGACGTACTGCCCGAAAGTCCAGAGACCGGCACTGGCCCCTTCTGGCAGGGTCCGGGCCAGCAGCCGGACCGCTGGGCGGCGGAGATTCTGTGGATCGGTTTCCTTCATGGAGCCGGAAATATCCACCACAATACGCACGTCTGCATTGCCGGGCAGAGACAGTGCCGGGTCCTGCGCAAATACTTGCCAAGAAAACAGCAGCAGAACTGCAGCCACCCAAATGCGTTTAAACCCCTTCATTGAACTGCGCCCTTATCTTTTGTTGTTCTGAGAAACCGTTTACTTGCGTACCAGCCGATACCGAACCAGATCAAGTATCCAGACAAGCAGCATGACGATCGCCGCGATGCTGAAGTTGAACAGTGCGCGCCCGGCGGCATCGGTGTCACCCAGAATCAGCTCATAGCCGGCAAACAGCCAGCCCGGTATCCACCAGCCGGCGACGTCTGGCGATTCAACGGGGGTCAATACCAGCACCACAAGCGCCGACAACAGCAGTGTTCGCAGACCGTAAAAAGGCAAAACCCGGAACAGTGATTTCATCATGTAGAAAAACACGACGAAAGCGACTGCATAGGCCGCCCAGAAAACTCCATAAGCCAGTGACGCGTCCGTATCCATCATTACAGAATCCAGTGAATGATATGTTCTTCCCAATCCTCTTCCGGCACAGAATCCTCCGACACCACGTTACCCCGCACCGAAACACGGGCTTGATGAACGGTTTCAGGATCTCCGCTACGAAGCGGGTGCCAGTCCGGCAGAGGCCTTCCCTCGGCGAGGGTTCGGTACGCACAGGTGTACGGCAACCAGTGGTAGCTGAGAACCGTATCGGCGGTCAGTACCGTGCACCCCGGTACCTTTTTCAATCGTTGCTCATAGACCGTACAGCCACAGGTATCCAGGTCCATGTAACGGCATACAAGGTCGGTGTAATACACCTCCCCCGTGTCCTCATCCTCCAGCTTCTGCAAACAGCACTTACCGCAGCCATCACACAGGGATTCCCATTCCGGCTGCGTCATCTCTGCCAGTCGTTTGCGCTGCCAGAAGGGAATCTGTGCAATCATTTCCGGTGCTGCTCGATCTTGCGCTTGAAGTCGACGATGTAGGTGTCCTGCTCTTCCGGCATCTGCAGGAAAAAGTCCTTTTCCTCAATTGCCGCCAACACTTCCTTTCCGGTTGTGCGCGCGAGCTTCTTGTCTGGCGTCAACAGCAGATCCATCGAGTGGATGGGCGAGCCAAAGATACCTCTCAGCGCCTCCGGTAAATCGTCCCACTTTTGCCCTCGGCGGACAAAGAGATAGGTGTCGCCTTTCTTGCTGCTGCGAAACACCGATACAAATTCCCGTTCAGTCATTGGTTGAGCAGTTCCTCAATATCTTGCTTTACCGGCGCGATAATTTCCTCGCGCCATCCCTCAAAAAACATCTGGCCCGCCAGGGTGCTATCCTGGATCAGTTTCTCAATACGCTTACGTGGCGCCAATATTTCCATTGGAATATCAAAGCGTTCAGCTGCATTGCTAAAGTAACGCTTAACCTTCTTGTAAAGCGCTTGCTGATCCCGGCTCAGCGGTCTGGGGATGAGCTCAAGCCCGGAATTATCGGTAGCACGGGCGGCCTGCACAAGCTCAACCAACTGCTCGCCATAACGTTTAACGAACCCCCCGGGTACGCCCTGAACATCCCTGATCACCGCAGCAGATGATGGCAAACGCTCAGCAATGGCAATCAGCAAGCCATCGTTCAGGACCCTGTTGCGTGGTCGGTCCTGGCGTCGACACTCATGCTCGCGCCAGGCGACCAGTGCCCGGAGAACCGCTTGCTGTTCCCGGTTCAGGGTCCAGCCACCCCGGAGTTTCAGGTAATGCTGCTCCGGGTCTTCCTGGGTAGCGGCCTCGTTGGCAAATCGCCGGGACTCATCCGCCAGGGCGTGTTCCAGGCTACGCTGCCTGAGGTTGGCCAACACCCATCCGTAAAGTGGCTCAAGAAAACGGATGTCGTCCAGAGCGTAGCGTTCCTGGGCCGGCGTCAGTGGCCGTGACACCCAGTCCGAACGGGTGGCGGATTTATCGAGTGCTTCACCGAACAGCGTCTCAACCAGGCGGGCGTAACCTACAGAGAATCCGGCACCGGCCAATGCGGCACCGATCTGCAAATCCAGCACCCCGGCTGGCTCCACATTCAGCCAGTGGCGGAATAACTCCAGATCCTCACTCATGGCATACAGCAGTTTTGGCCGGCTTTCATCGGCCAGCATCGCCCGGAACGATTCCGAAGCCTCAGCCACCTCCGGATCCACCAGCCAGAACTGTCCGCCAGCGCCCAACTGCACCAGGCCAGGAATCGGATAGAAGGTGGACACCCGCTCGAACTCAGTGTCCAGAGCGACCGGCATGCCAGGTTCAAGGCTGTCGAGCCACTGATCCAGCTGCTCGGGTGTCTCCAGCCAGCGAACGGTATCCGGGGCCGGGGGAATGGTTACGGCCGGGTCGGTTTGGGTCATAAACAGAACCTGGGAACTTATTCAGACAGGGGTTTGCGACCCCGGAATGCATGGGTGAGTGTAAAGCCGTCAACATAGCCCAGCTCACCGCCAACCGGAATGCCATGGGCCAGGCGTGTGATCAGGATATTCTGGCCATCAAGGCGATCAGCAATGTAGTGGGCGGTCGCTTCACCTTCGACCGTGGGGTTGGTAGCCAGGATCAATTCGGTTACGCCTTCACGCCGCACCCGATCAAGCAGACGCTCAATCCCGATCTCCTCCGGGCCCACGCCATCGATGGGCGACAGGTGCCCCATCAATACGAAGTAACTGCCTTTGTAATCGCCGGCCTGCTCAATGGCGAGCAGATCTGAAGGGCTTTCAACAACACACAGGGTGCCATTGCGGCGCTCGGGTTTCTCGCAAATCTGGCAAATTTCGGTATCCGAAAAATTCTGGCAGCTGTTGCAACGGCGCACGCCGTCCATCGCGTGATTCAGCGCCGCCGCCAGCCGTGTTCCGCCAGAGCGGCCTCGCTCCAGCAGGTGAAAGGCCATGCGTTGGGCCGTTTTCTGGCCAACACCCGGCAGGCATCGCAGGGACTCCACCAATTCATCAACCAGGGGGCTGAATGCCATGACTACTCCTTAGAAAATCGATGGCAGGCCGGCTCAGAACGGCATCTTGAAACCGGGCGGCATCCCCATGCCAGACATCATGCCGGACATTTTGTCTTTCTGGTTTGCTTCTACCCGGCGAACCGCATCGTTCACGGCGGCAGCCAGCAGGTCTTCCAGAATTTCCTTGTCTTCAGACAGCAGAGACGGATCGATATCCACCTTGCGGACATCGTGCCGGCCGTTCATGGTGACTTTCACCAACCCTGCGCCGGATTCACCGGTGACTTCAGCTTTGGCGATCTCTTCCTGAGCCTTCTGCATCTGCTCCTGCATCTGCTGGGCCTTTTTCATCAGGTCGCCCATATTATTCATCATCTGCTTATCTCCTGGCTGTTTCTGCGGGGCGGATACTTTCTTCGACGACCCGCCCTTCAAATCGTTCCACAATACTCTTGACCAGAGGATCCTGCCGGATGGACTCTTCCGCGGCTTTCTGGCGCGCAGCTCGCTGGCGCTCCTCAAAGGCGGCGGGCGTATGCAACCCCGGCACACCCTGCTCTATCTTCAACTGTGTGGCGTCGCCGAAGCGTGATCTCAAGGCCGCCAGTATTTTTTCTTCGTGGCGAGCATTGAGCAGCCGCGCATGCCCCTCATCCAGAGTCAGCACAACCGCCTGCCCTTCCATTCTCATGGACGAATAGCTGGCCAGGTTTCCAGGCATGCCGGTAATACCCAGCGAGCGGAAATCACGTTCCCAGACAAACCCGTCGGAGGTAACCGGTTGCTCGGGCTCGGCAGGGGCTGGCTCAGGCTCGTTCACCAGGGCCTGGTCAGCATTTTGCTCTGACTGCACCGGATCAGGGGCCAAAACTGGTTCCGGCGCTGACTCTGGCTCGGATATCGCGTTTGCGTCCGGCTCAATACTGGAATCCGATTGCGGGACCGGCTCTTGCCATTCCGGTGATTCGGCCTGAACGCCGTAGTCCTCTGGCTCCCAGGGTGGCGGGTCATCCACCATGGGTGGCTGTGGCTCGGGTTCAGCTACCGGCTCCGGACTGGGAACCGGCTGAGGCGCGGGCTCGGGTTGCGGTGCCGCGGCGACAGCCTGGGTGGGCGTGGTTTGCGAAACCGGGCCAGGCTCAGGTTCTGACTCCGCCGGGCCACTGTTGCTGTTGCCAGAAGCCAGCGCCGGAGGTTCCCGGCGATCGGCACCCGGTCGAAACGCCAGCATGCGCAGCAAGGTCATTTCAAAGCCCATACGGGCATCCGGCGTTACCGACAGATCTTTCCGGCCAATCAACGCGGTCTGGTAAAACAACTGGGCATCTTCGGCACTGAGACGACGGGCCAGTTCCTGTACCTGGGCAGCATCGCCCATGGCGTTGTCGGCACTGCCCGGCACCACCTGCTCCATGGTGACGCGATGAAACAGGGACAGCATATCGGACAGGATGACGCCGTAATCCGGCGCAAAATCCGAGATCCGGTTAATTTCAGACAGCAGGCCGGGGCCATCACGCTCAACCAATGCGTTAACAATGCGCTGGATATCGCGCTGATCGATGGTGCCCAGCATATTGCTGACATCACTGGCAGCCAGGTTCTCGTTGCCGAATGCAATCGCCTGGTCGGTCAGGCTGAGGGCATCCCTCATACTGCCATCGGCCGCCCTCGCCAACAGCCACAGAGCCGGGTCTTCAAACGGGATCTGTTCTTCGGTCAGAACATGCTTCAGGTGGCCAACAATGTGCTCCGGCGTCATCCGCTTGAGATTGAACTGCAAACACCGGGAAAGCACCGTCACCGGCAGCTTCTGGGGATCAGTGGTGGCCAACAGGAACTTGACGTGTTCAGGAGGCTCTTCCAGGGTTTTCAGAAAGGCGTTGAAGGACTGGTTGGTGAGCATGTGCACCTCATCGATGAGGTACACCTTGTAGCGGCCGCGCGTGGGGGCGTACTGCACGTTGTCGGTCAGTTCCCGCATGTCATCTACACCGGTGCGGGAGGCAGCATCGATTTCGATCAGATCAACAAAACGGTTCTCCAGGATCTCCTTGCAGCTGTCGCATTCACCGCAGGGATTCGGCGTTATGCCGGTCTCACAGTTCAGACAGCGGGCCAGCAGGCGGCCAATGGTGGTTTTGCCCACGCCCCGGGTGCCGGTAAACAGATAGGCATGGTGCAGGCGCTGGTGTTCCAGGGCGTGAATAAGCGCCTGTAACACATGTTCCTGCCCCACCATGTCTTCAAAGGTACGGGGGCGCCATTTCCGGGCTAAAACCTGATAGCTCATGATCCATCAACTGCTCTGAAAAATGGGAACAACTCTAGCATGGACAGGCAATGAGAAGAAGCATGCGCTTGCGCAACAAACGGGAGAGGAAACAGGCAAAACAAGAGGCTGGATATGGGGGTGACCCCACCAGCGATCCCCCGGCACACACATCCACCGCTTCGGCTGCTCCCTTCCGGGCCTGACCGGGTTCACGGTTTCATGTTGCGGAGGCACCAATGGGGCCACCATAACGGCGTTTCGGGGCATTTCCCTCGAAAGCGGCGCGCATATTAACAGAAGGGTATAAGGACTACAACGGCAAAGGGACTTCGTCCTGCCGGAACCAACAGGCAATGCTGTACCGGGTGCGATTGGCGGGCAATACCTCGTGGGGCACATCCTCACTCAGAAACAGAGCCGCACGCCCTGCTTCCGGCCGCACCAGACCAACCATCTGATCTTCGTTGTCGGGGCTGAACACCCGCAACTCTCCCCCGTCTTGCAGCTGCCATCCTTCATTCAGATACAGCACCAGGCTGACCACACGGGATGCCCTGCCCCGGAAACTGTCCAGGTGGCGCTTGTAGAAATCGCCAGGCTGGTAGGTGGCATAATGCGCTTCATAGCGCTTCAGCCCAAGAAACAGGCGCTGGTTCAGACCAACCCGCAGGGCATCAAAGAACCGGAACAGCTCCGACTGGGCGGCGGTATAGCCATCAAGCCAGGCGATTTTATCCCGGCGGACGCTGCGATCACGGGTCAGATCGGCACCGCGCCCAATCCCTGCTCTCCCCATGGCTTCGGTACGGTCCAGTATCTCTACCTCGTTACGAAGCGCAGCGATCAGGCCAACGGGCAAATGACCGAGCAGATCCAGCTCAATCCAGGCTTTCTCGCTCAGGCTATCGGCGAGTTCATCCAACCAGCCATCGGAGACCAACAAAGAATCACAGCGGCCAGCTGCCCCGATAATGTCTCCAGCCACCTTGTCCAACTGGCCCGCGGACTGCTCGAGAAGCGGCTCCGGCATCGGCAAGACCGACGCTACCGGATTTTCTGATTCCATGTTCAGACCCTCACAATTTTGACGTATTGTATTCAGAAACTCGCCGCGCGCACGGTTTTAAATTACTCTGAAGCTACGGAGTTTTACCTAAAGGAAGCCGTTTCTGAATATGTCGGACAGCAGTAGCAAGCCGCCAGCAACCGGAGGCCCGGGCAACTGGTCATTTACCCGCTGGAGTACCATCGGGCAACTGGAGGCACTTGAAGTTCATCACCCATTGTTCCAGGCCACGTTGTTTCTACAGGGGGCACACCTCACCCATTTCGCGCCAAAGGATGAACGCAACTGGCTCTGGCTCAGTGAACTCGCCCGTTTTCAACCTGGCCGAGCAATTCGCGGTGGCATTCCCGTGTGCTGGCCCTGGTTTGGAGACCCACTCCGGAACCCGCCGGAAATCCGCAAGCGCATAGCGTCATCCTCAGCCCATGGCTTTGCCCGCACCGCTTTATGGCGGCTGGAAGATGTTCGGGAAAGCGCCCACGAGGTAGAAGTCAGCCTGTCCCTCAGCGCCAACGACGATTTCCAGGAACACTGGGACGGCCACGCCCTGGCCCTGATCACCTTCAGTTTTTCCATTCGCGGTTGCCAGATCGCACTGACAACCACCAATCTTTCGAAAGCGCCGCTGGCGTTCAGCCAGGCCCTTCACACTTACCTGCCCACTGACGACATTCAGCGAACCCGCGTGCTGGGCCTGGGAAACAGCCAGTACATCGACACGCTGAAAGACTGGGACTACGTCTCACAGGAAGGGCCAGTGTATTTCGAAGGTGAAGTGGACCGGATATACGAAACCGGCGAAGCACTGACCGTAGTAACACCTTCCGGCAAGCGAAAGCTTACGTCTGTGGGTAGCGATTCAACCGTGGTCTGGAATCCTGGCCCGGGAAAAGCGCAGCGCCTTTCAGATTTTCCGGACTCTGCCTGGCAGAAAATGCTGTGCGTCGAAACAGCCAATGCAGCATCGGATTATCGGGTATTAAATGAAGGCCAGAGCCACACAATGGGCGTATTCATCGGCCGCGCCTGAGCGGCAACTTCTTTGACACAGGGAGCGGGCATGGGCCTGGCATCGTATCTGAGATCGAAACTGATACCAGCGGAACTGGACGAACAGGTAAACCGCATTCGCAAACCCATCGGCACACTGGGCTACGATCCCTGGGGTTATAACAACGAAGCGGTGAAATACGGCTTTTCCGTTGCCCGGCAAATCTACGAGAAATACTTTCGGGTCAGCGCCTCCGGCGTTGACAACGTGCCGGCAGAGGGCCCGGTGCTGATTATTGCGAACCACTCCGGCCAGTTACCCATCGACGGCCTGCTCATTGGTTACGCCCTCGCCTCACGGGAAAAAAATCCTCGAATTCCCCGCGCCATGATCGAGCGTTTCTTTCCGACGGTGCCGTGGCTTGGCAACCTCCTGAACGAAATCGGCGCCGTGCTCGGAGACCCGGTTAACTGCGCGAAGATGCTCGCCAACAACGAAGCAGTGATTGTGTTTCCGGAAGGCGTGAGAGGCTCCGGCAAGCTCTACCGGGACAGGTATCAACTGAAACGTTTCGGCAACGGTTTTATGCATCTGGCCATGAAGTACAAGGCGCCCATTGTGCCTGTGGGCGTAGTGGGCTGCGAAGAGACCATCCCGGCCATTGCCAACATCAAGCCACTGGCCAATGCCCTGGGCGTACCCTACGTTCCTGTCGCCCTGCCCGTGGTGCTCCCCGCCAAGGTACACCTGAATTTCGGGGAACCCATGTATTTTGATGATACCGAAATCCCTGAAGAACAGGTCACCGAACGGGTAGAGGCTGTGAAAGCCGAGATCAGCCGCCTGATTGACAAGGGACTGAGCGAAAGGAAAAGGCTGTTCTGATGAGCAAGCACCAAAGACCCCGCATTCTGATCACTGGTGCTGCCGGTGCGCTGGCCCAGCAAGTGATCCGCCGCCTGCGAGAAAGCTGTGATCTGGTGGCCGTCGATTTCCGGGAACAGGTTTACCTGGGAGACGACATCCCCAGCTACTGCATCGACTTTAACAAGCGGGTCTTCGAAGACCTGTTCCGACGCTACGAGTTTGATGGCGTGATTCATCTCGGCCGCATCCTCTCCAGCCAACTGACCCGCATGCGCCGCTATAATGCCAATGTGCTGGGCACCCAGAAGCTACTGGACCTCTCCCATAAATACGGCATACGCCGGGTGATTGTGCTCTCCACCTACCACGTCTATGGTGCCGTGGCCTATAACCCGGCGCTGATTGACGAGTCCGCCCCCCTCAAAAGCGCGGGCCTGAGCGCGGACCTGGTGGATTCAGTGGAGCTTGAGAACCTCGCCAACATCTATCTTTGGCGCTACCCGGAACTCAACATAACTATTCTTCGGCCCTGCAACATCGTGGGCCCCGGTGTTCGCAATACCATGAGCACCCTGCTCAGTAGTGAGCGGGCACCCGTATTGGCTGGCTTTTCGCCGATGATGCAGTTCATCCATATCGACGATATGGCAGACGCCATTGTCGCCGCCTGGGCAAAGCCCGTAAAAGGCGTGTTCAATGTCGCGCCGCAAGACTGGGTCGCCTACCAGCACGCCCTGAAGCTCTGCGGTTGCAAAACCATACCCATTCCCTCCATTCCACCGAGCGTGCCGAAGGCCATTGCCCGGGTTCTGAACCTGCGCAGCTTCCCTCCCTACCTTATGGCATTCTTCAAATATCCGGTGGTGATTGACGGTCGCGCCTTCGCCCGGGAATTCGGTTTTGAGCCCAAACGGCCATTGAAAGAGATTTTCCGGTATTATCGCGATAACAAAAAACCGGTGTGAAACTCATCGGTAATTTGAGTATTCAAATAGACGAACGGCCCTTTTCGGCGCTACCCTGTACATATTAAATACAGTACCCGGGCACCGGCAGGCCCGGGATTCCCGGTGTTCAAGGAAAGAGCTAATGTTCAGGGATCTCAGCGTGATCAGTCACGGCGCGGCAGCCGCTGTCTTTGCGGTTCTGGCCGTTCTTGTGGCAACCCGTTATCTTCGCCGCGACATTGATCGTGCTCTGTTCCTTGCCGCCATTGTTACCGCCCTGTGGGCCTCCGTCCTGGTTACCCAAAGCCTCTGGGGATCGCCCGGATTCTTCACCCGCTACCTCCTGGAACTGCTCAGAGACACAGCCTGGTTACTCCTGCTGTTCGCCATGCTTCGCGACGGCTTTCGCCAAGGCCGGTTCACCAGTCAAATAAAGAAGGTATTGGGTGCCGCGACGGCGATACTGATTATCACCTTACTGGCCCTTGGTACACTGGAGTTCGCCCTCCACATCGATCTGGTCAGCGGTAAGACCAAGGTGATTGGCCAGATCGCCCTGTCACTCCTGGGCCTGTCGCTGGTCGAGCAGATCTGGCGAAACTCTACTGTTTTCGGCCGCTCCAGCATGAAGTACCTGTGCATTGGCGTTGCCACCATCTTCGCCTTTGATTTCTTCATGTATGCTGATGCTCTGCTGTTCGGGCAAGTCGCGGATTCGTTCTGGAATGCGCGCGGTTTTGTGAACGCCGCACTCATGCCCCTTTTTGCAATTAACGTGGTTAACACACGCAAACAACCCGTGGACTTCCAGCTGTCCCGTTCGGCCGTATTTCACGCTGGCACACTCATCTTCGCGGGCGGATACCTGTTACTGCTGGCCATCGGCGGTTACTACGTGCGGGCTCTCGGTGGTGAGTGGGGCGAAGCCCTTCAGGTTCTTTTCATCACCGTTTCCCTGGCATTTCTGGTGACACTTCTGCTGTCGAGGCGTATTCGCGGCCGCCTGATGGTCTTCATCAGCCAGAACTTCTTCGACTACAAGTACGACTATCGCGATGAATGGCTCAAGCTCACCAAGGAACTTGCCAACCTGAGCAACGAACCACCCCTGCCCGAGCGAGTAGTGCGCATTCTGGCCGGACTGGTGGAAAGCAATGCCGGCGCGCTCTGGATAAAGGGCGAGCAAAAAGATTTCCACCTGAAAGCCAGCGTGAACATCGCCACACCCAAGGACACCATCATTGACGAAGACTCGGACATGGTGAAGTTCTTTAAAGATCGTGAATGGATCATTGATCTGAGTGAATACCGGGAAGACCCGGTGAGCTACAACCTGCTGGAAATACCGGACTCCATCACCAAGACCCCGGAAGCCTGGCTGGTCATCCCGCTGTATCTTGATAACGAACTCTACGGCATTGCCATGGTCGGCGCGCCTTACGCCAGGGTGGAGCTTAACTGGGAGAACTTCGACCTGATCAAGGTGGTGGCCCGCCAGACCTGTAATCTCATCGCCCAGAACGATGCCCAGAACCGGCTCTCACGGGCCATGCAGTTTGAAGCCGTCAGCAAGGCCAGCGCGTTCATGGTGCATGACCTGAAAACACTGATCGCCCAGTTGTCCCTGCTGGTCAAGAATGCGCCCAAACATCGCAACAACCCAGCCTTTATCGACGACATGATTGCCACCACCGATCATGCGGTCCGTAAAATGTCGAACCTCGTGGATCATATCCGCAAACCATCCTCCGGGGCGGACGAGCAACGTGCTCCCATAGACCTGACCCAACTGGTCCGCGAGCTGATTGAAGACAACAGCCGCCGCAGCCCGGCACCGATGCTACTGGGTGCTCCACCCGCCATCCAGGTATGCGCCGACAAAGAACAGCTGCGCAGCGTGCTGGGCCACCTGATTCGCAACGCCCAGGACGCCACGGCTCCAACCGGGGAAATCACACTGAACCTGAAAACGGCCAAAGGCAGCGTGGTGCTGTTTATCCAGGATACCGGCAGCGGCATGACGGAAGAGTTTATCCGCACCCGGCTTTTCAAACCCTTCGAAAGCACCAAAGGGCTTACCGGTATGGGGATTGGAGCCTATCAGGCCCGGGAATACATACAGGAACTGGGCGGTTCGATTGACGTAACCAGCGAGCCCGGCCTGGGCTCCTGCTTTTCGGTACGTATTCCGCTGGCCAATGCAGCAACCGGCGAATCAGCCGGGAACAAGCCGGAACCGACAGATTCCGGCTTGCAGGAAGGCAGGCAAGCCGTCAATTAACCGACGGAGAAGACTATTTTATTAAGCGAGCATTGCAAAGTGTCAATGTTCAGTTAAGAATCAGAGTCATGGAATCGCGTTCGCCTCATGGGCGTCTATCCGATATGAACACGGAACAAAGGACTGGTTGTTGTTGTGAAGCAGTTATTGATAGTCGAGGATGATCCTGGCCTCCAGAGCCAGATGCGATGGTGCTTCAGTGAAGACATTGAAGTCTCGGTGGCCGCTGACCGGGAGGCAGCGCTAACGGCACTTCGGCGTCTCGAGCCTGAAGTGGTGACGCTGGATCTTGGCTTGCCACCCGACCCCGGCGGCGCCACTGAGGGTTTCGCCCTGCTGGAAGATATCCTTCGCCTGGCGCCCATGACCAAAGTGATCGTGGTGACTGGGCGGGAAGACAAGGAAAACGCCGTCAAGGCCATAGGCATGGGAGCCTGCGACTTCTACCAGAAGCCGCTGGATGCCGACATCCTCACCTTTGTGGTAAATCGGGCATTCCGCCTCGCGGAACTGGAAAAAGAAAACCGCGAACTGTCCTCGCAAGGCAATGGCACCAACATCAAAGGCATTGTTGCCGCCAGCCCCGAAATGCTGGTGATTTGCCGCACGGTTGAAAAGGTTGCGCCTACCGATGTCACCACCCTGATTACCGGCGAAACCGGTACCGGCAAGGAACTCCTGGCCCGGGCCCTGCACGACCTGAGCCATCGCGCCGACAAACCCTTTGCGGCCATCAACTGCGCCGCCATTCCGGAAAACCTGCTGGAGAGCGAACTGTTCGGGTTCGAGAAAGGCTCCTTTACCGGCGCGACCCAATCCAAGAAAGGCAAGATTGAGAGCGCCAACGGCGGCACCCTGTTTCTCGACGAGATTGGCGATATGCCGATGGCACTGCAGGCCAAACTGCTTCGCTTCCTGCAGGAACGAGTGGTCGACCGGGTAGGTTCGGTAAAACCGATTCCCGTTGATGTCCGGGTGGTGTGCGCCACCCACCGGAATGTTCAGGACCTGATTGCCCAGGGCGATTTCCGGGAAGACCTGTATTACCGGATCAGTGAAATCACACTGGATGTGCCTGCCCTGCGTGAACGGGATGGCGACCCACTGGTGATTGCACAATCCCTCCTGAAAACCCTGGGGAAACAAATGGACCGCCCTAACCTCACGTTCTCGGACGATGCGGTTCAGGCCATCAATGCCTACAGCTGGCCAGGCAATGTGCGTGAAATGATCAACAAGGTGAAGCGGGCGATCATCATGGCCGATGGCAAGCGCATCACCGCCGAGGACCTGGTTCTGCCGCTCGAAGGCTGCGACACCGACTTTCAGCTCAACCTGCGCCAGGTACGTGAAGCGGCAGAACGAAAGGCGATTATTCAGGCCCTCACCACCAGTAATTTCAACATGGCTCAGGCATCGCGCCTTCTGGGCGTTACCCGCCCGACGCTATACAACCTGACCGACAAGTACCGGATTGAGACCAACACCGCCCCGAACGAGGCCTGAGACACCCAATGCTGGAACAGAACAAGACCCGACGAAGGAAGGACCAGGGCATGAAGATAAGAACTATTGCGCGTGCATCACTGCTATCCGCTGCCATCGCTTTGGCCGTGACGGGGTGCAACAGCGAACCGGACATGTCTCAGGAAGACATTCAGTACATCAGCCATGTAGACCAGGCACGGTTTTTCCAGCGCCAGGGTGAGCTGAAAGCAAGCACCATCGAGGCCAGAAGCGCCATCGATCTCCAGCCGAATCGCACCGCCCCCTACTTTGTCATCATCCACAACCTGCTTACTGCCGGTGATGCGGCGAACGCTGAACGGCAACTGGACAAACTCCTTGAAAAAACCAACATCGAGGATCTGGGCCAATCGGAACGCAACCAGGCTGCGTTGATCCGGGCTGAAGCCCGTATTCTCCAGGGTAAACACCAGGAAGCCCTGGAATCTCTGGACCAGATTTCATCGCCCTCTCCGGATCAACAGTTGCAGGCAGACAACCTGAAAGGTCGCGCCTGGTTGACCAGCGGCGACTTTGACAAAGCCGAAGAGGCCTACCAGAGCGCGTTCGACAAACACAGCAATAACGTTGTTGCCATGGTCGGCCTGTCCCGGGTTGCCACGGCCAAGGGCGACTTCGACACTGCAAAGGAACGCCTTGAGAAAGCCGTAAAGATTGACGCTGAACACGGAGACGTCTGGCTCTGGAAAGCGCAATTCGCCCATGCCCAGCAACAATGGGCCGAAGCTGAGCAGGCGTACATACGCGCACTGGAAACCATTGGCCAGTTCGACGTTATGACCTTCCGTAAATACCAGACCATTTCGGCCCTGATCACCGTTCTGCGTGAGCAGGGCAAATCGGCGGAGGCATTTGTCTATGAGGAAATCCTTGCCAAGTCCGGTCCGGGTACGATCAAAAGCAACCTGGAAGCCGCGGCCTCAGCCTATAATGATGGCGACCTGAATACCGCCGCCAGGTATCTGCAGGAAGTCCTTAACCAGGTTCCCAACCATCAACAAAGCGCATTGATGCTGGGCGTAATACGTTATCGGCAAGGCCGCCCAGAGGAGGCGGAGAAACTGCTTGCTCCGCTGGCCGATATGGAAAACGCCGATGAAGTACGCAAACTCCTGGCCGCCACCCGCATATCCATGCGCGACCCGGCTGGCGCAAAATCACTGCTGGAAGACCTGGAGGGCAGCGACGCCGATCCACAAACACTTGCACTGGTAGGCATTGCAAGCCTGGCTTCTGGCGATGACCAGAGTGGCCGCCAGCTCCTGGAGAAGTCGCTGGAACTGGCACCGGAGAACCACAACCTGCGTTTGCGCTATGCGGCTTATCTCACTCAAACCCGAGATTTCGCCAATGCCATCAAACAGGCCAGTCAGATTCCGTCGGATGCCACGGAGGCCCTGCAGGCCACAATCCTGACATCCCAGGCCCAGGCGTTGTCTGGCAATTCGCAGGCGGCAACAGACACCCTGGACACCTGGCTTAAAGCCAATCCGGACAGCATGGCTGCCCTGATTGCCCGCGGAAACCTGGCCAGCAGCCTGAACAACACCCAACAGGCGGCCAGCTACTTTGAGCGGGCGCACAAGCAACACCCGGAAGAAGCAGCTCCTCTGGTAGCTCTGGGCAACCTTGCCCGCGAACAGCAGAACACGGAGCAGGCGATTGCCTGGTACCGCCAGGCGGTCGAAACCAACCCGAACAACCTGCCCGCCATTCAGGCCCTTGCCGGTGTGATGAAGCGCGATCAACTGACCAGGCTGATGCAGGAAATCAGCACGCAACATCCTGAGGCAAACGGACCGCGGCTGATCCTTCTGGAATCCGCGCTGATCAACAACGATACGTTGCGAGCCGATGAACTGACCGCCCGGTTGATGGAAAGAGAGCGCGAAGACCAGCCCTCACCGTCTGAACCGCTGGTCGCTGCGGTGTATGAAGGCATTGCCACTCAAATGGCACAGCGCGACAACAGCGAGCGCGCTCTGGAGATCCTGAGCCGCGGACGAGCGCTCTTCCCAGAGAACGAGGCCATCGCCCTAAAAGTGGCTGCCATCGAATTCAGCAATGGCAACGCAACCGCCGCGCGAAGTGCGCTGCAGGATGCCAAGCAGCATCATCCGGACTCCCCCGCGCCCTACCAGGTAGAAGCCAGCTATTACGAAAACCAGGGCGAACATCAGCAAGCTGCTGAGCTTTATCAACTGGCGCTGGCCAAGCGACAAACGGCGGAACTGGCCATCGCCCATGCTCGCGCACTCTCTAACGCCGGCCGATCTCAGAATTCGATAGAAGCACTGCAGGAAGCCAACAAACAATTCCCGAACAATTCGTCAATTCTGCTTACACTGGCGCTTCAAACCCAGCAAGCAGGCCAGACGGATGCGGCCATTGAGCACTACCAGCAGGTTCTGCAACTGGCCCCGGACAACGCCCTGGCGCTGAATAATCTCGCCTGGCTGTATTACGAGGCCGGCAACAGCGAAGCGGCATCACTGGCCAAACGCGCCTACGAACTAGTGCCCCAAAATGCTGCGATTGCAGATACCTACGGCTGGATCCTGTTCGAGGCTGGTGAACACGAGCAAAGCCTGGCTGTACTGGAAAGAGCCCATTCCCTGGCACCGGATTCCCAGGAAATTGCCATGCATCTGGCCGAAGCTTATCGAGCCACCGGCCGCACGGATGCGGCCCAGCAGATCATGGACAAGTTCAGCACAGGCAACAACGGCTAATCATTACTCGCGCTATAACCAAAGAGAGGACATAACGAAACGTTCCTAGCCGCCGGTGGCAGCCCTGACACACTGCAACAATACTTTACATATTGTTTCCAATAGCAAGGAAGGTGGGTTATGGCTGCTATCAAAGTGTTGAGCGTAGGCACCGTGGTGGTTCTGCTCAGCGGCTGTCAGAACTGGCAGTTCAGGGATATTGAGGATTTGCCACCGACAGCCGCGATACCAGAGACGAGCGAACCGGGAAAGGTCGATGTCTGGTATTTTGACGGTATCTCCGGGAACTACGTTCAGGGCATGCTGGACGCAGAGAAATATCCGGATTCGCCCGATGAAATCACTGAACTCACCCAACTACGCCAAGCCACCAGCCGAGCCAATAATTACGGCACACTGATCCGGGGCTTTATCGAGCCCCCCGAAACGGGCGAATACACCTTTTACATCAGTGGCGACGATCAGACACAACTGTGGTTATCTGATTCCCAGAACCCGGACGGTGCGGTTCAGATCGCCTCCACCATGTCCACGCCCCTCGATAATTTCACCCGCTATGCCTCACAAACCTCCGGCGTACAATATCTGGAGGCCGGCAAAAAATATTACTTTGAATTCAGACACAAGGAAGGTGGATGGGACGACCACTTTACCGTTGCCTGGTCCGGCCCCGGCATCTCTCAGCAAGTGATCAGCGGCAGCGCGCTATACAGCTACGCCCAGAAAGCCCCTGACTCGGCCCCCGAGATGACATCCGAAGATGCCTACCATCTGGGCTACCGAATCGGCTACTTTGACGCTGAACAGGGCCTCTCATTCAACAGCCAGTACCCCCCACTTGATGCGGACAGTGATGATCTGTACGACAACTGGGAGATTGTGTACGGGCTGGATCCATCCAATGCCGCCGATGCAAAATCCGATACCGACAATGATCTGCTTACCGCCATGGATGAGTTCTGGGCCAGGACCAATCCCGGCACCGAAGATACTGATAACGACGGGATTCCGGATGGGTACGAATACGCCTATGGCACGGACCCCACCAACCCGGGCGACGCCAATACCGATCTTGACGGTGATGGCTATACCATCCTGCAAGAGTATCAGGCCGGCACCAATCCCACCGATGCCAGCGACTTCCCTGCCCCCCAGGAAGTGTACGCAACCGGATTCGTCGGCCAGTACTTCACAGGCACCGAGTTTGACAGCTTCGTTTACAGTCAGCGGGATGCGACCGTCGACTTCAACTGGAATAGTGGAAGCCCGGCAGCGGAGCTTCCAAAGGACCGGTTCAGCGTGCGTTGGCAGGGATGGTTCACACCCCCCCACAATGAAGGAACCCGGGACTACACCTTCACCACCACCACGGATGATGGTGTTCGGCTTTTCCTCAACGGGTCTACCGTCATTGATCAGTGGAAGAACCAATCCCCCACCAGCTACAACGCCACCGCGAGTCTCGAAGCAGGGACCCCCGTTGCCATCACCATGGAGTACTTTGAGTTCGGCTGGGGTGCCACCGCACAACTGGTGATTACCGACGCCGCCACTGGAGATGCCATATCCACGACCAACACCGTCCAGCATCTGGCATTGGACAGCGAGTTCGCCGAAAGCACCTTGAACGACGGCATCGACGATCTTTACAAACTTCGCTACGGACTCCCCCTGATGCAACCATCAGCGAGCCGGGTGCTTAACGATAGCGGCGTGACGGTTCTTGAGGCTTATCAATCGGGCCTGCACCCGTACACGCTCGAAACCGTATCGGAGCCAGAATCACCGGTCACCAGCCAGCCCGGCGGTACCGGCGATGCCAGCGGCAGTGTGACACTGTCGTGGACGCCTCCGGGCACCAGGGTAGATGGCAGCAGCATTTCTCTCAGCGAAATTGACCGTTACCGGATCAACTACGGACAGGATGCTGCAAACCTGACTCAAACTCTGGAGGTGCCGGCAGGCACAACCTCAACCACGGTTACCGGCCTGGCGCCAGGCACCTGGTACTTTACGATTCAGGTAATTGATATCAATGGATTGAGTAGTGAACCGTCGGACCCGGTGGAGCATCAGGTTAACTGAGACCAAAGTGTTGATGTCGAGTTATTTTACAGCAAAGTCAAGAAGGCAAAAGATAATTCATTATTTTCAATGAGTTAAATGTTGGCACGAAGCCTGCATGCCTATAATTGACGTAACGCAAAGACCACTCACTGGAGGAGTGACTCAAATGAAAAAATTGACTCAAGGCTTGGCAATGGCTGCAGCCGTCGGTTTTGCCGGAGTGGCTCAGGCTGCTTACATTGATGCCGTCGCAAACGGCAATGCACCTGGCGCCGTTCCTGAGCAAAGCGTTCCTGGAGATAACGATTACGCTACGCGAAATGCTGGTACCTGGACTGCCGATGCGCCGTTGTACAGTGTTGGCGATTCCGTGCTGTTCGGCCACAACTTGAAGTCCACCAGTTCAGATCCGTTCAAGCTGACCTTTACCTATCTGGGTAAAGAAGCGAGCGACAACAACCAGTTTTACTGGGGTAACACCTTGGTTTTTGACCAAACTAACAGTCCAAACGACACCTTCAGTACCGTTTTCTACGGTGGCCTGGACAAACTGCTGACATTCAGTTTCAAAAACGGAAACAATGTTGAAGTGCTTAACGACGGAACCAACGGTAGCCAATTAAATATTCCGGGCGAACCCAAATCATCAGTCAACTTCAACCTTTTCCAAGTCCCCAATGAGCAGGATTACTTCCTGATCAGCTTTGATGACGGCTGGACTGGCGACGACAACCACGACGACATGGTCATCGCTGTTCGCGCCACCAAAGTACCTGAGCCCGGCACCCTGGCGCTATTGGGCCTTGGCCTCGCAGGTATTGCAGTGCGCATGAAAGGCCGTAAAAAAGCCTGACATCGAGTTCTATGCTACGCTTTAAAAGCCCTGCACTTGCAGGGCTTTTTCATTTCAGGTCAGGTTCATGGATGTACTGATTGTTTATGCCAATAGCGGCAGGGGGCTCCAGAAAGATGCCAGGATACTGGAAGCAGCCCTGCAACGGCTTGGGCACCAGACCAGGCAGGTTCAACTGCCCCCTACTCCCGTATGGCGTTCCCGCCTTTCAGCCTATCGTTTCAAAGCATTAGAACGACTTTGCCCCAGATTTCTCAGCAAACTCTTCTATCGAACTCAAGTTGCTTTACTCCGGCTGCTCCATACGGGTCAACGGGCAGATCTCGTCATTCACCTCGAAAATATCTGGATATCTCAATTGGCTGCTGGCCGGCACCACTGGCTCATCCCTAACCAGGAATGGTTCATTGAATCGAGAGGTCCCTACCTCAGCTTTACCAACCGTATACTCTGCAAAACACAGCACGCGGTATCGATTTTTTCCGCCTTACATGCAGACACCCAATACCTCGGTTTTACCGGCGGTGAAGTTAGCGCTCAAAACGGTTCAGAAAGGAAAGACTACGGTTTGGCTTTGCATGTAGCTGGCAACAGTCAGTTCAAGGGCACGCAACGTGTTATGGCATGTTGGCAGAGGCACCCTGAATGGCCAGAACTGGTCGTCGTCTCCCAGCATCTGGACACCACCCCCGCCGCCAATATCAGGGTAGAGAAAAATCTCACGAACAATGAACTAAACACACTCTGGGCCCAGGCCGGTTTCGCGGTACTACCTTCTGAGGTGGAGGGTTATGGCCAGGTACTGGCAGAGGCCATGGCTTACGGATGTATTACAATAACAACTGATGCACCGCCCATGAACGAGCTGGTTGGGAAGGACAGAGGCTTTCTGGCACACGTGGAAAGAAAGCTGACGTTTCGACTGGGCACCCGTTACCTTGTCTCAGAGCAAGCTCTGGAGCAGAGTATTCAAGCTGCGATAGACCAGCCACCGGCCACGCTGGCCCACATGTCCCGGCTGGCAATCGAATGGTATTCAACCAATCACGAACAGTTTCTTTCCCGATTAGAGAGCCAGCTCAACGATCTGGTCGCACCACCTCTTGATCAATCTGCTCAAGAATCACCGGAAAGGTAGACTCGATAAACTCAGCAAGCGTTGCAGCCACCTCACAGCCATCGCACGCCACTGCAGAGATGAGTAAAGAGGCATCATCACGGCCACTGAAGAACCCGCCCACCTGAGCAAGCTTCGCGCGCCACTGATCGGTTTCCCACTGCCCCTGAACAAAGTAGCTATACCCCAGATGCACACGTTGTCCCGAAACACGATGTTTCAGGGTGACTCCCTGCACCGGGATATTCAGGCTGTTTTCAACATCAAAGAAGCCTTCCGGAATCCAGAAATCACGGTCATAAAGGCGGTTACTGTACTGGATGAGTTCCGCACGATGCCTTTGATAGTCATAGGTAAACGCGCCCAGATAGTAGGTTGTGCCCAAACCTTGCCCTGCGCGGGCCTGCAAACGGTCAAACAGGGTCTGCGCATACACTCTGTCTGGATTGAGAACGTTGGGGCGCCACCCCTCCAGTGCAGATCCGAAGACCGGGGAATACCTTTCACTTAAATCAATGGCGTACCCTTCGGGTTCAGAAGCAATGTTGCCTCGCTTGTCCGGCAAAGCAACCCAGGTAACCAGCCCCAACAGCGCGACAACCGTTACAGCAACGGTAGCTTTACCTGCGGGTTTGGCGTGATCTTGCTTCTCGTCATTATCCTGGCTGGCAACAACCTGGTCGTCCCGCTTCTCAAGCTGACGAGCCAGAAAATAGAGGGGAACAAGCGTGCCCGCAAACACCCACCAGCCAAAGTTTTCATGATCCTCAATCAGGCTGGACTGCATGTTTGTTTCATACCCCATGTAGATGATGACGAACACCCGGATCCAGTTAGCAAGTAGGGCGAACGCCACCCCCAAACAGAATAACGTGACGCGGGATCGTAACCTCGACAGGTATAACTCGCCATAAATCAGAACCAGCGCCTGTCCCACCAGCAGATACCGTAGTCCAGAGCATCCATGAGCAACCTCAAAGGTTCCGACACCGATGAGGTAAACGAAAACGCCCTCCACCTCAAAATCAATATCGAAAAAACCCAACAGGACCTTATTAACGGCAACGGTAATTACCTGTAGCGTCCAGGCCAGGAAATCCCACACAGGAATGGTCAGAAACAGCAAACCCAGCGGCACAATGAACCAGCGAGCCTGGCGCCACCCCATCAGCGTCGCGCAGGCAGCAAACAAAAGAGGCACCAACGCCAATTGCTGAAGCGCCTGAAGACGAATCAACCCGCCGACCCAATAGGCAAGCAGACAGGCTATCAAAGGAAGAACCCAAACCGGGGCGAAGCCCGGGGCCACCGGATTGGTCTTCGCCTTTCGCCAGATCAGATACAGCGACACGCCGGCTAACAAAAGACCATGGGAGTATGATTCGTCCCACTTTAACCATCGCGTCACGATTCCCTCCAGAGTAGGAAAAGTAACGAACGCCAGCACACATAAGACAAGCAGGAACGGCCACAGACGACTCATCAGACTGATAGACGGCATCCTTTCCATATTCATGACAACACCCGCTCAGAGACGAAAGAAACGATTAATTGAGGACACTAAACGGGGAGGCATGCAACCCCTTGCCCCATAAGCCATTTTAAGAATGGGAGAACGAACATACTCAACGGTGGTAAACAACACCTGCTCCCCTCTGAAGTGCTGTTTGTAGAACGTATTTTTCCCGGACCCGGCCAGCAAGTCGTAACTGACAATGCTCGAATCCTGAAAGGATCGCTCAATGGCATATCCCAAATGGAGCGTGCCCAAGGACAATTTGTTGTGGAAATCCTGCATGAACCCCGCCTGCAGGTTGTATACCCGATTCCCGGCGCGGACATCATAAAGTACAGACACAATCTGATTGTCGGCTCTCAGTACCGACATTCTCGCGGATTGGCTTCCGGAGAGCCGGTTCAGAAGTGCCTCATGGAAGCGAACAGCATTATCGTCAAAGCAGGGCTTTCCCCAACGCTCGCAATGAAAACGATTGAGTAATGCCAGAAACGTCTCCGGGGTCTGCCATTCCTCGAAGGAACCATTCAAGGTACCTTCAAACAACTCTCGCCGATTATAGGCTTTCAGACGAGTATTCTTTCCAAGCCTTGATAACCAGTCCGTAAACTGCCCCTGAGTTGGAATCACCACACCTTCCGACTCGCTCCGAACTACCCGGGAGAGAGCCAGCGTTTGGCTCAGGCCAGATTCGATCATACTCATTGATCTCGCGGAGGCATCCGCAATGATCATCTCATCCCACCGAACCTCGGCGAGATAACTCCCGAGCGCCTGCAGGATGGCCTGTTGCTCACGCCGATCCGCAATGACACCCACATATTCCGTACGCACCGTAGGCCCCAGCTTCCAGGCATTACCTACCACATGCAGCCTTCGAACTTTCCAGCCCAGCGGCGTGCTGACGGCACTCAGGTAAAGCGGAGCCAGGCCAACCAGCGTATCGCCCGGGGCGTATACGCCCAGCAGCAACAGATCGAGATTCAGTCTATCGCCCCAGGTTTCCCACCAGGACGCCTGCCAGGCCCAGCTCATGAACAGCGGGTCGGCATTACTCTGCTCCAGCAGATGATCCCAGCTTTCCTGCAACCCGAAAAACTCTTTCTCAGACAAGCGACGAACGGTATATGTCACATTCGCCTCCCTCGTCTGGAAGTTAGCAGCATTTTTACAGCGAACCGCCAGGGGCCCATCCAGAACGGGTCCTTCGACAATGACCGAAGCAAAGAACGAATGGCCTGGCGACGCTGACCAGACGAGTACTCATATCGCCCTTTCCGAATAAAAAAATAACTTAACCCCCGGCGGGCCTCACCCCGGGTAACCGCTGAAGGAAAGGCTTTCAGAAAACTCTGGACCAGCTGTTCGTTCGCTCGAAACCGGCTCTCTTTGTCAGAGGAAATCTGGTTTTCCATAACCCGGTAATACCCAAGCACCACTGGAACATATAGAAACTGATAGCGGGTAGAAAAACGCAACCAGAGCCCGTAGTCCTCCGCCAACCGATCGGCGCTGTCAAAGCCCCCCATCTCGTCAAAGCAGCGCTTGCGGGTCATAGTTGTGTTCATGCTCACAAAATTATCCCGGAGCAACTGCGGCGTGATACGGCCGGAATAACGAGCCATACGATTCACACCATGTTCGTGCCCTTCCCCGTCTATG
Organism: Marinobacter sp. tcs-11; assembly: GCF_002049515.1. Taxonomy (NCBI): domain Bacteria; kingdom Pseudomonadati; phylum Pseudomonadota; class Gammaproteobacteria; order Pseudomonadales; family Marinobacteraceae; genus Marinobacter; species Marinobacter sp. tcs-11. The sequence continues at coordinate 204,376 of NZ_LLYU01000007.1, forward strand.
GCTATGAAATCACCATAGACGATATCCGCCTCCGGATGTTCCTCAAAGGCCTTCAGACTGGTTTCCAGCTTTGTACTCACCCAGGCATTATCAGAGTCGAGAAAGCAGATAAACTGGCCACGCGCCTCGGCAATTCCGCGATTCCGGGCCACACTCTGCCCCTGGTTCTCCTGCTTAAGATATCGAATGCGGGAGTCCGCCAGATACCGTTCCATCAGCTCGGCGGTGCCGTCCGTGGAACCATCGTCAATAACGATCAATTCGAAATCAGGAACCGATTGAGACAGAACGCTCTCAACCGCAAACGGCAGGTAGTCCGCCCGGTTAAATGTTGGCGTGATGACCGACACCAGAGGATTAGAAGACATGACTGCTTACTTCCCTGTCTTATTCATCATTGTTTTTATTTCAGTGCCACCGCAAGCAGCGCTCGCCAGACGTTGGTTTCTGCCGGCGCATACTTCAGCGCTTTCATGATTTCTTTAACGCCCGCAAACTTTTTACCCACGGCGCCCAGGTAACGCCCCTTCCTGATGTAGAAATGGGCAAATCCCTTATCGAATTCACTCGCACTGAGGGCCTCAGGATACTCTCGGCGAAAGTCGCGAATGATGGCTTCATTGACCCGGAACCGCTGTGTTTTATCCGACGAAATCTGATCTTCCATCACTCGATACCAGGCCCAGTATTCCGGCTCATAGCGAAACTGATACCGGGCGGAAAACCGTAGCCACAAATCATAGTCGTCAGCCACACGTCGTTTTCCGCTCATGCCGCCCATCTCATCAAAGCAGCGGCGCCTTGCCATTGTGGTGTTCATGGCAACACAGTTGTCCCGAATCATCCTCGCGGCAATGCGTCCCGAATAACGCGACATATTCTTGCGGCTGATCTCAGCACCCTGTTCGTTGATAATCACATTATCGCCATATAGCACATCCACTTCCGGATGCTGTTCAAAAACCCTGACTTGTTTCTCCAGCTTATCAAGCGGCCAATAGTTATCCGAATCCAGGAAGCATATGAAGTCGCCGGACGCCTCCGCCAGAGCCACATTTCGGGCCACACTCTGCCCCTGGTTATCCTGCTGGAACAGACGGACGCGTTCATCCTGCAGGTAGGGTTCAAGCAGTTCCACCGTGTTATCCGTTGAACCGTCATCGACGATCAGAAATTCAAAGTTTCCGTACGTCTGCCCCATCACACTCTCAACCGCCTGGAGAATAAACTCCGCACGGTTATAGGTAGGAGTGATAATAGTGATCAAAGGGTCTTTAGCCGACATCCGTCATCGTCCTTGTTAATACGTTCTTCATTCCACGCTTCCCGGGCAGACTGCAGCAGTTCGCCATCAGAATCCCCCCCCATAATGAACCAGCCGCTGGTGCAATCTCCGTTTGACGAAACTCGCTTTGGTGATTCCCACACAAAAAATCGGGGTTGCTCACGGCCTTGATAGAACCCGTGCGCTTTCATGACCTGCTTCAGCTCCAAATCGGACGTCATGGCAGAATAAGAGGCTGCATTCGGCCATTGCCGCAGCATTGCCTCTACAACCGCCGACTTCAGCGCTGCTGAAGCTGCTGGCCCGATGTAATCGACCAGCCGAACCTGTCGGTCATCCGCACGGACAACCCCCAGAGCTTTGAGGGAATCATTCTCGTCCCGTACTTCCAGAAATGAATACTGTGCAAACGGATGCCGCTGATAGCGCCAGTCAAGGTAAGCCCAGTCTCTCACAACAACCTTGTCGTAGCCTTGCGCAACTGCCGCCCACAACTCATCAATCTGTTCTCTGGGTGGCAATTGCTGCAGGAGAGACGCCCGCATGTGTCGGCTCTGCACTGGGCGATTAACCAGTCGAGTGCAAAATTGCAGAAGCATCAAAGCCCAGTCACGAGCGCTACGAGGCTGACGGATTTTACGAAGAAAATGCACCTGGTCGCTGGCACGCCAACCCATCCGCTGCAATACAATGGCGGCGACCGGGCTGATGCCAAACGACATAAGAATAGGAGAGCGTTGTGCCAACTCTACTTTGATCAGCCGGCCTACGCCCTTTCCTCGCTGGCGCTCAGACACCTTGAAGTCGCAGCTCCACATGGCCTGTGTTGGCCGGCCATTCCATAGAATACTTACCGGCACCACCCCGTTGAAGCCGACAACCGAACCGTTCTCCTCCGCCACCACCGGAGCAAAGCCACGATCACGCGCACCAGGATTCTCCTGGAACTGATAACTCCAGATATCACGTTTGAACGCCACATCAGCAAACAGGTTCAGCACCTGCTCCCGATGGCGTTGATCATCATAGGGTTTGATTTCAGCCACCCGTGCGCTCCAGCCATGCCAGAAACATCAGAATGCCCCATAGCTCTGCAGAGTAATCCTCCCGCCCTTTGAGGTGCTCCTGCCAATAGGCATTCACAACTGAGCGGTCCAGATAGTCCTGCTTGTCAAAGACAGACGGTTGCAGCAGCGCCTCCGCCCAAGGGCGCAGTGGGCCCCGTAACCATTGCCCCACGGGCACCGCAAACCCCTGCTTGGGCCTGTCCACCAAGGCCTTTGGCACGTGGCGGTACAAAACGCTACGCAGCACCTGCTTGCCAACACCGCCATTAAGGTTATAGCTCAACGGTAACGACAGCGCGAAGGAAACCACCTTCGGGTCTAACATCGGTATCCTGGTTTCAAGGCTACAGGCCATCGCTGCCCGGTCGACCTTCACCAGAATGTCATCGGGCAGATACCAATTCAGATCTCGCCACATCAACGCTTTCAAGCCGTCGAGGGGAACACCGCGCGGGATTGCCTGGGTCAGACCATATGTGGGTTCCTGAACGCCCCTCCGAAAACACTCGGGCTCATTCCAGAAAGAGACAGACTGCCGATAGAAATCTGACAGATCCGCGGTCGAGGCCAGCGCACGCTCCGCTTTGAGGCGATGACGAATTGCCAGCGTCGACCGACCTCGCTGGGAAGGCACCAGAGCCCGGATCGCCTGAGCCGCCGCCGCCTCTGGTAAGCGGGATAACCAGCGCCGGGCGACACCAGCCGGCTTGCTTCGGCTCCGCCAACGGTTATAAACCGAGGGATACCGAGTGTAGCCACAGAACAACTCATCTCCGCCATCACCTGACAATGCAACCGTGACATGCTTCCGTGTCATCTGGCTGACAAGAAAAGTAGGCAACTGCGAGGAATCCGCGAAAGGCTCGTCGTATAGATCTGGCAACCGCGGCACGAGGTTAAGCGCATCCTCGGGAGTTACGTACAACTCCGTGTGTTCGGTTCCCAGATGACGGGCAACCTCTGCAGCATGCTCTGCCTCATTGAAGCCCGGCTCATCAAAGCCAATACTGAACGTTCTCACGTTCTGGCTTGCACGGGCTTGCATAAGTGCAACCACGGTGGAAGAGTCGATACCGCCGGAGAGAAAAGCACCTAAAGGAACGTCCGATACCATCTGGTCTTCGATCACGTTCCCGAGTAAAGCCTCCAACTGGTCACTGGCAGCCTCAAAGCTTTCCGGCGCCCGGCTCTCTGTAAAGCAATCCTCAAGGCACCAGTAGCGTTGCGGTTCCGGTAACATACCCGGTGAGGATCCATCAAGAGGAAAACGAACCAGCGAGGCAGGCGGTAGTTTTAAAATCCCTTTGTGAATACTGATCGGTGCTGGTATCACGTTGTGCCGGAGCAACAGCGCCAGCGCCCCAGGCTCTACACCGCCTTGCCATGCAGGATGTACCCGAAGCGCCTTTAGCTCCGAACCAAACAACAGAGTGTTGCCTTGCCATCCATAATACAGTGGCTTTTCACCCATTCGGTCTCGGGCCAGAATCAGATCCCGGCTTTTCAGATCCACCAGCGCAAAAGCAAACATTCCCGAAAACTTCGGCAGACTCTCTTCCAACCCCCAACGCTCAATTGCGTGGAGCATCACTTCCGTGTCTGAGTGGCCCCGAAAGGTGCATCCCTCCTTTTCAAGCTCTGCTCGCAGCTGCCGAAAGTTATAGATTTCCCCATTGAAGGCAATAACAAAGCGCCCGCTCGCTGACGCCATCGGCTGCGCACCCGCCGGTGACAGATCCTGAATGGCCAGCCGCCTGTGCACCAGACCAACACCAAGCTCGGCCCTCACCCAAACTCCGGCGTCGTCTGGGCCCCGGTGAATGATAGCCTCACCCATACGTTCCAGCGTCGTTTCGGGCCCTCGACCCACATCCCTGTTTACGAATCCTGCAAAACCGCACATGGATTAGTTCCTTCCTGCAATGCGAGTCAATCGAGCGCTTACGTAGTCTCGCTCTTCCCGATTCAACACCAGCAACCAGAAGGCCGCTAACCAACCCACACTTCCCAATATAGCGCCTAGCAAAATATGACCATACGAGTCGTACACCAGATATTCGCCAAGTCCCAGGATAATCAAAGCCATCAAACCGGCCGGTACAAACGCCGGCAGCACAGACGCCCGGAGATATTGCCTAACCGGCAAACCCAGGTGCCGACAGGTGTACCGAAGATACAGCGGCACAAAAATCAGCCCCGGGACGACGGAGGCAAAGGCAACTCCCTCAAGTCCAAATGGATGGACCAGCACAAGGCTTAGCCCGATATTAAGCAATGCTGCCAATGGCGTAAGGCGAGCGAAAATTCCATGCTTATTAATAGCCGTGAGGTAACGGCTGGCAAAAGGATTTATGAACGGCAATATCGTAAAAAAGACCAGAAACAGGATAAGCCACTTGGCCTTTTCACCAAATTCAGGGCCCAACCAGATCGAGATAAATGGCGCACCAAGCAATAAAGCGCCGGTCCCCATAGCAAATAGAATGCTGACAACGTACCGGGAAGAGATGAGAAAAACCGTTCGAATGGTCTCGTTTTCTGCCTTTGCACTCAAGCCACTGAACAGAGGCATGAAGGCATGAGTTAGAGTCCATCCAAGGCCACGTATGTGCTGAGTCAAATTGGCTGGAATGCTGTAAAAAGGCACCATAGCAGGCCCCATTATCAGCCCGATAACCAAGACATCCGTGGCGTTCTCCACTCGGGTGGCAATTCCCTGAATGAACGACTTGAACCCGAACACAATCAGTTCTCGCAACCGGCTCAACGAGAATGTCCCCATCTGAGCTCGAATAGCCCCATAAGCCGGTCGTGAAAGTATCCACATAAATAAAACGTATTTAATCGTCAAACCAATCGCATTAATGGTCGCGAGAAGCACCAGTCCATTTTCCGGAGTTATAAAATAGTATAAAAGAACAGAACCAAAAACGGAGTTTATAATAGTTATATTGTTCTTTAGGTAATATTTCTGAAACCCTTCCAGATAGCTTTCAGCAACATAACCAGGAAATGAGATCAACAAATAGGCTCCAATAATAACAAGGAACAGCGTGTATTTTTGGTGTGGCTCATCGTTTGGGGCTATACCGCCTGAAAACCAGACGCCCCAGCAGAAAAAGAATACAAATAATAGAACTCCCACAAGCGCCATGAATACAAGAGCCGACATATAAACCGACTGGAGTGCCGTCTCATCTTCCTCTGCAAGATGCCTGGCAGCGAATCGGCTAATTGCGGGACGAAGCCCCAGGTCCAGGATGCCCATATAGCCAATTACGGCACCAATCATCTCCCAAAGCCCGTAGTCGTATTTCCCCAGGTTATGAACGAAAACCGGTGTCATCACGAACGTGATAATCAGCTTTACAAACATTACAAGAACGTTCGATCCGGTATTAACAAGCAGGGTACGAATCATTGATCTACGACCCTACCAATTGATCATAAAGGGCACGCAGTTCTTGGGCTGGTCTAGCTATGCCAAATCGTCTCACTGCGATGGACTGGTAGTCGGCAAACTCTTGCTTGCTGCTCTGTTCAGCCTCCTTCCTAATAAGATCTGCCAACTTCGCATGATCTCCCGGCAGGAATGTCCTGGTAGGACTCCCTGCGACTACCTCGCGCAACCCAATGCAGTCAGAGGATAGAAGCGGAATACCGGCAGACAGGACCTCCATCGCCAATAACCCACAGGCCTCCCAGCGAGACGGCATCACGACCATATCTACCGCCTTAATCATGGAAGGCATATTGTCAGTACCGGGCATTTGGATGAACTGTTCCGAAAGCCCTTTTTCTTCTATGTATTGATAGTCTTCACGTATGTACCCGCCCCAACCAAAAGTAACAACCTTCAGTAAAGGCATGAACTCCGCCGACTTGAGCTCGGCAATTGCATCTACCAATGTACGGAAGCCCTTTTGCCCCATAAATCGACCAAAGAAGCCGACAAGACGCGTATCCTCCCCCTCCCCCAACTGCGCTCTAAGATCCGAAGAGGGCTCGTTGGCGAAATAATCGGTATCCACGCCGTGTAAGATTGGATAAAGCTGCTTAGCGGGCACATTCGGGAAGAATGTCCGAAAGTTTTCTGTAGCATCCTCCGTAACGGTATGGATTGCATCAATTCTCTGGAACAATCGAGCCATGACAAACTTCTTTGCTGAGCCCACGCCCCCGCCGAACTGCGAATCCAAAAACACGTCATGAGCTGTCATCAAATGTCTTCGCTTTAGCCCTGTCCTGGAAACTTCTGTAAGCAACCCTGCTCCGAAACCATGGGAGTGAACTAAATCAGAAGACGTTTTTTTAAGGAGCGCTCTCAACTCTCTAACGAAAGATAATGGTTCTTCAGGCGACTCAATCAACCTGATCCTATTTTTGCCCAAGGACTTATCTAAATAATCGGACAAACCATGATCCGGTGCAAACAAGGTAAACAGACAGTCCTTATAACAATCTTGTCCATATATATACCTGAAAAAGGTTTTTATACCTCCACCAGGCTGCAAAGCAGTCATCAAAACTTCCATATTTAAACCTTTATCAGAAAATTAATAACTTCTATCTCTGATTTTATTTGCCAACCTGAACTTAGAATCATAATGGCAAGAATCGACCGAAGAACTATCATAAGATTTACCAGAAATATTCTTCAACGCCAAATTAGAAAATGCTATAACCAGACCGGCAAACAAATACCAATAGTATTGAGACAAGCCCCAATAATTAATACTATAAACCGCATACATCCAAAATAACGCTATTAGCGCCTTATTTAATCGCGCATAAAAATCAAGACTATTCAAATTAAGCTTTGAGAAACTGGATCTCACAAAAAAAAGCTTTTTTATGATTTTAAAAAGAAAGGCCATGAAAATCAGAAATCCGACCACCCCTAGCTCTATGAGCACTTCTGCATAAAGGTTATGGCTAGCCTGACGAGCGCCCAACTTATGAACTTTCGCCTCAGGTGTTGTGCCCAGACCGTGCCCAAAGACAGGTCTAGTCATTCCCAACTTGAACTCATTAACCATACCTCTAATCCGACCTTCTGCTGACGCACCACCCTCGGCATCCCGATCAATCAGTGATAAGTATCGCTCCTTTTGAACAGGCGTCATTACTGAAAAAGCAAGAATCGCTGCCAAGACCCCGACGGCTATTAATCGAAATTTCTTTTTTGACTCCTTGAAAACAAAGAAAGCAACTACAAGAAGCGCGATAAATCCACCACGGGACATTGTCAATATCAGGGCGTAAAGCAGCATCGGCATTAACAACAAATAGAGTGATTTTGATTTCCAGCCGAGCGGCCAAAGCAAGTAGTGAAGAAATGGGACGGCAGTTGCTATAACAAAACCCAATTCATTAGGATTAATGACATCAGCCGGCGCGCCTGCGAGTCTATTTGCGAACTCTTTGGAACTCAAATAGGTAGAGCTACCCCAGTAACCGCTTGTAATATTGAGATATAGAGGTTCCAGGACCCTAAAAATCTGACACCCAACAAAAACGATTAAAAAAACCCTAAGACGTCTTTCCGTATCAACAAACAACGCAACAAAAAAAAGAAAAACTGAGGCCTTCAGAAAGGTATCGAGATTTACCTTAACAACACTTCCGGGCCATTCTACAAACGGAATTGAAAATATTATGTAGGAAACTAAAACAAAAAAGGCCTTAAAAATGGGATCGCCAATCCTATCTTTAAATTTATCTTTTTGAAAAAACAGAAAAACCAATAGCACCAAAACCGCAATTAATGTCGGCCGAATAACCGCATAGGCAGGAAAACGCGCAGAGAACCTAATAAAAAAATCAATGACAAAATAAATAAAAAAATAGAAGGTAAAGTCACTGACCAATGACTTTGAGAATTTATCCGAAAGGAGCCTTGTAGAACTGTTAATCCTTGAGGTCATGAGAGGAGCTCATTATAAAAATCCAGGTGCTCTTCCACCATCACTCTTTTGCTAAATCGAGCCCCGGATGATACCAAAGCTGCTGCGCCAATCTTATGCCTCAAGTTTTCATCAAGAACTAGCTTCATAAGACTATCGGCCAACTCGTTGGTGTCTCCGCAATTATATAGATATCCGGAAACACCATGCTCTACTGCCTCAGGGTTCCCACCGACTGAACTACAAACCACTGGTAAACCTGAACGCATGTACTCAACAATAGAATTGGAAAAGCCCTCGGACTCAGAACAGAGTATTCCTATGTCGAAAGCCGGTAGGCAATCAGCAACATCTGAACGACGCCCCAAAAAATGGACCCGCTCTCGCACACCCAAAGCTTCAGCCTGTTGGCTCAACTCATTATGGTCGCCATCGCCTATCACAACCAAATGAAGATTGCCTCCTTTCTGGACTACCACCGCCAGAGAAACTAGCGCATCAGAGATTCGCTTCAGTGGACGAATATTCGCTACGATGACACCAAAAACAGCATCAGGATATTGATTACGCAAGAAAAGGACTTCATCAGGAATCGACGCGTCTCCAACCCTTTCCTCATAGCCATTATAAATCACATCTATTCCGTCTTTAGGAATTCTTTCATTTCTGGACACCACATCCTTCACGGCTTGGCTGTTCGCAATTACCGACGATACGGCACGCCGAGAACACCGTAACAGGAAAAGGTATTTTTTCGTGTACCAATAGCCCATATCCCTACGCGATATAACCGTATGAACACCAAACGGTCTAAATACAATCGGGCACATGATAGACGGATCAATAAAAAACGCATGAACGATTTTTCCACCGCTTTTCCGAAACCGCTTTGCTTCTTTCCAGAGCGCTAACCAAGCCGCGGGATTAGTGAGGCCCGAGCGTCCCAAAACCGTGTAGCTACAGGGAAACCCGTTTTCTTTCAGGTAGGCGGACTCCTGAAAGACTAAAAGGTGAGGAGAAAACCTTTTTCTATCAATCCCTTCAACCAACTGATAGAGCTGCCCCTCGGTGCCGGCGTGTGGATTCTTAAAACTGTCGATGACGTACAGAATAGGTACGGGCATATCCTTTGACCCTATGAAAACTGTTCTTAGGGAGGGTCTGATTAACGCCTGATTTATCGCTGAATCGCTTTTCAACTCGAAAAAAAGCCATTCAAGCGCGATTTTGGCGTTATCACCCTCTGTTTTGTTCGATTTTTGCCTATTTCCCGCC